>NZ_JBOFRG010000380.1:0-1490 GCF_051650885.1 Clostridium sp. | reverse complement strand
TGGCAGATTTGTGTTTGTGAGGATGTATTTAGTGCTGGGAGTACATTTACTGAAATCTGGAGTCTCGCCTCCCTTGCTCATGTGTGTGTCTGTGCTCGCTCGAGCAGAATGTGACTGCTTGCTCTTTTTTATTATTTGCCGCTTGTACACATATAACAAAGAATGGGGGTCATATTTAAGCATTTGTGCTGACAACGTGAACTGCATAGACACAGTGATTCCCTTGATATCACATATTAAAGCTACGCACAAGAAAGAACATCATACAGCCTGCCACTTCATTTTGGAGCACTTGTAGGTCTTCTACCATCTGAATAATGTATATGAGAAAACATCAGGGGTTCTCCCTCAGTCACTCCTCTGGACTACGACACCAGTTGTAAACCATGTTTCCCATTCTTTAGATGTAATGGGTTAGAGTTTTTCTTCGTCAGGGGTGCCCCTCCACGCCTTTTGAATAACAGAGTTATCCATGCAATGTCTGAAAAAGATGTAGCATTCAGATTGTCTATTTGTCTATTTCTGTGCTATTTCTGTGCTATTGTGCTATTGTGCTCTACAGCACAATAGCACAATTTATTTCACCGCTCATGGTGTTTTTGATATTTTCTAAGTGTAAAAAAGAAAGAAGATCCGAGAATTCAGAGCTAACTCCAAACGTGGAAATTAAGTTAAATGACATAATACGTTGTTTGTCCATGCCCTTTAGAACAACACACGTTTTCTGATCTCAGCGTTTTCTATTTCAGTGTTGTGAAACGGGGCGACACTTCCTTTCACACACTTCGTTCATTCCTATTCCTTTCCCGGATATTTGTCCTGTTTTTACAGTTGTTGGATTTTAGGAGTGATTTTGTTTCATTGAAGTCCATATATTGGATGAAATGAATAGAGAGGCGTATACCAGGGTTTTCTTTAGTAGGAAACGTTATGAATGTATTAAATTTTGAAGCGTGAAGGTTCCCACGGGTCAAACAGGTGGTAGAAAATGGGTAGGTCATAAAGTGCAACGACTGCGACCATATTTCTTGTATTATTTTCCCAGAATAGCGGCATGGTTAAAACATTTCCCACTAGGCATTATCTTTAGATCGCCATTTATTTTAAACAAATGTAATGAGTGAGTGACCTCTCACCAGGTCCTGTTTAATTCACTTGAGTCGAATAGAGTCCAATACATTATAGCTTTTACTGTAATATCAAAAACAAAGTACAAGTAAAACTGAGTGGTGCATTCACATATATTTTCAAAACATGCTCGTCCTGGCGGTTTGTTGGGAAAACACGAAATACAAACTCCCGTGTGTTGTTTCTGGATCATTAAATTCAATATTTCTTTGTTTAAAATGGAGCACATCACAACTTTGATATAAACGAGTACCCTCCGACATCAAAGTCCACAGCAGTTGGTATTACGTGTGTACAGAGAGCCTTGCACATTTTCTTCTCTCAACTCTCATGTATGATTTGTAGACACTTATTATAATCTT
>NZ_JBOFRG010000379.1:0-20978 GCF_051650885.1 Clostridium sp. | reverse complement strand
TTTATTCAGTAGAAAGAAAAAAAGTTGTTATATTCTGTGCTAGAGGTGGAATGAGAAGCAGTAGTATTCATTCTCTTTTATATTCATTAGGTCTTAGAGTTTATAAACTTAAGGGTGGATATAAAGCCTATAGAAGATAACAACTTTTTTTCTTTCTACTGAATAAAGTCTTTGAAATTCTTCAAAAATTTCTGGAAGTCTCTTACTTATAAGTTCTATTCCACGACTTCTTGCTTCCTCTACACTACTTCTTACATATAAAGTTCCTACTTCTTCTCTTTCACTATCTAATAATACTGGTATATTAATTGCATCTTTTATAGTTGCCTCTTCAAATTCCTTTGGACTTCTAACATCTACAAAAACCA
Source organism: Clostridium sp. (assembly GCF_051650885.1). Classification (GTDB taxonomy): domain Bacteria; phylum Bacillota; class Clostridia; order Clostridiales; family Clostridiaceae; genus Clostridium. Next base: position 20,610 of record NZ_JBOFRG010000379.1, on the reverse strand, counting down.
CATTTTCCTTATCTATTATTTCTTCATAATCTACTATATTAAACAATTCAAATCACTTCCTAATTATAATATTTATATATTATCATACATTACACTTTAAAAAAACCTATAAAAAATATTTAAGGTCCGCCTTTTAGGCAGACCTTAAATATTTTTACAAGTCACAAATTTCAACATTTCGTACGTGTTTAGTATGACTCCATTCTTTTTTGTTTTTATCAAGAATACCTTGAATAGTAATCGGAATCCAAGATATTGTATATAATCCATATAATATAAATCTATAGAATAACTTAAAATCTTTCTTTCCAAGAATTATAAGTGTTCCTAATAGGAATACTACATTATATCCAATTCCTGCAATTGTATATCCATGCATTGATGGTATCATTTTCGCAATTATTGGAATTAAAAATACATTTAGAGAGTATAAAAATATCACTGCAAAGAATCCATTTGATACTTTCTTCTCTAATCTCATTACTAATGGAGTAAGTATAAATTGTGCTACTATAAACACTTTCCATCCTACATCACTAAACATACTTGCTATTGTAAAAACTCCTGATGTATGTAAACTTCCTTGAACAATAGTTAATACTGCTGATATACCTAATAATAATGTAACAAATGGTTGCATTACGTATAAGGCACAATCAAATATATACCATTTTCTTTCTTTTATCGCTTTTTTAGTTAGCTTAAAGAAGTACCTTGAAGCTACATCTGCAAACCCTTGCATCCATCTCTTTCTTTGAGACCAAGATTGTTTTAAAGTTAATGGCTTTTCATCAAATATCTTAGCATCATGTGCCCATCCAACTTTCTCACCATTTGATACAAGCTTACATGTAAATTCTAAGTCTTCTGTTAAACATGTAGCTCCCCATCCAAGCTCTTTTAAAATGCTCATATCTATAGCAAATCCTGTTCCCCCAAGCTGATTTGAAAATCCAACGTTTCTTCTTGCTAATTGGAACATTCTATTCTGTGACCAAAATGCTATTGAATACGCTGCACTTATCCATGAATCGTTTGGATTCTTACTATCAATATATCCTTGTACAACTTTATACCCCTCTGACATCTTTGAGTTCATTTCTTTTAAGAAGTCTTCATGTACTAAGTTATCTGCATCAAAAATACAAATAGCATCGAATTTCTTTTCCATGTCAAAAAGCTTTTCAAACATCCACTCTAAAGCATATCCTTTTCCTCTTTTGTCCTTGTTAAATCTTTCATATACATTTGCCCCATGTTTTCTAGCAATTTCTGCTGTCTTATCTGTACAGTTATCTGCAATTACAAATACCTCATACATATCCTTTGGATAATTAAGCTTCTTCATACTGTCAACAATTCCAGATATTACAACATCTTCATTATGTGCTGCAACTATCATTGCAAACTTTTTCCTTGGTGTATAGTCTTTTACATCTTTCTTTCTAGCTAAACCTAAAATTCCTAATATCAAATAATACATTGTTATAAAAAATACTAGTAGCTGAAATACAGCTGTTACACCATAAACAACGTTTCCCATTAAATTCACTCCTAAATGACAAATGGAAATTACTTCCCCATTCATTTTTTCTATTTTATTTATAAATGTACGTCCTTTTAAATATAATTCAATATAGGTTAAAAATCAAGTATCTAATTCTTATTTTTATCTTATTTTTATTTAATTAACTAGTTTCATCTTTTAGTACAACTTTATTTTTTCCCACTATTTTCTTTATAATCTACAAAGAGAAAAAGTCTAGTATGATGCTATAGACATATACTAGACTTTTAAAATTTTAAACTATTCCTTGAGCCATCATAGCTTCGGCAACTTTCATAAATCCTGCAATATTTGCTCCTGCTACAATATTTCCTTCTACTCCATAAGCTTTAGCAGCTTCACTTGAGTTTTTGTATATATTAACCATTATATCCTGTAACTTTTCATCAACCTCTTCAAAAGTCCATGCAAGTCTCATACTATTTTGTGACATTTCTAATGCTGAACATGCAACCCCTCCTGCATTTGCAGCTTTAGCTGGTCCAAACATTACTTTATTATCTAAGAATACGCTTATAGCCTCTAAAGTAGATGGCATATTAGCTCCTTCTGATACACAGATTGTTCCATTTTTAATTAATTTTTCTGCATCATCTTTATTTATCTCACCTTGTGTTGCACATGGAAGAGCTATATCACATTTTACATCCCAGATGTTTCTGCATCCTTCTATATAAATAGCTGTAGGAACTGTATCTAAATATTCTTTAATTCTTCCTCTTTTAACTTCTTTAATTTCTTTAATAACTTCTAAGTTAATTCCATTTTCATCATAGATGTATCCGTTAGAATCACTTAGTGCAACAACTTTAGCTCCAAGTTCAGTTGCTTTTTGAGTTGCATAAATTGCAACATTTCCTGAACCTGAAATTACAACTGTTTTTCCTAAGAAGCTTGTTCCATTATCTTTTAGCATTTCCTCTGTGAAATAAACTAATCCATATCCTGTTGCTTCTGTTCTAGTTAAGCTTCCACCATAAGTTAAGCCTTTTCCTGTTAAAACACCTGGTGTATTTAAATTTCTTAACTTTTTGTAGTATCCATACATATATCCGATTTCTCTTCCACCAACACCAATATCTCCTGCTGGTACATCTAAATCACTTCCAATATGTTTGCATAATTCAGCCATAAAGCTTTGACAGAATCTCATTACTTCTCTATCTGACTTTCCTTTAGGATCAAAATCAGATCCACCTTTTCCTCCACCGATTGGAAGTCCTGTTAATGAGTTTTTGAATATTTGCTCAAATCCTAAGAATTTTACAATACTTGCATTAACTGTTGGATGGAATCTAAGTCCTCCTTTGTATGGACCTATTGCACTGTTAAACTGCATTCTGAATCCTCTGTTTACATTTACTTTACCACTGTCATCAACCCAAGGTACTCTAAACATTATTTGTCTTTCCGGCTCTACTATTCTTTCTAAAAGTCCTTCTTCAAAAAATTTAGGATTTTTATCGAATACAGGTGCTAATGAATTTAACACTTCTGTTACTGCATCAATAAACTCTGTTTCTCCTGCATTTCTCATTTTTACTTTTTCTAATACGCTTTGTACATAATCCTTACCGTTCATGGTAATTCCCCCTTTTCTTTTCTAATTTATTTATATCATACACCTTTTAAATTATTTTTTCCATAAAAATAATTTCTCTCTTTTAATTTTATCACCTTAATATTTTTTCTTATACTTTTTTAACATTTTATCAGTTTTTAACCTTTTAGAATTATATAGCTATGAATGTGTAATAATATATTTATACGTTTTGAAAGGAGCTTTTTATGAATTTTGGATATGCATGTATTCCACTTGGAACTAAATACAAAACCACTAGAAAATTTATTCTTAAAAATTACTCTGAAGAAAGCCTTAAAGCTTGTATTGATGGCAATCTTTCTGATTTACTCCAAATTTTAAAATATAATAAAGATAATAATATTAATATGTTTAGAATAAGCTCAGATATCATTCCCTTTGCAAGCCATAGCATTAATGATTTTCCTTGGATGGATGTTTTTAAAGAAAAACTTTTATCTATTGGAAATTTTGCTAAAGAAAATAATATAAGACTTTCTATGCACCCAGGTCAATATACAGTTTTAAACACACCTGACAAAACAATCTTAGAAAAATCAATCGCTGATTTAACTTATCATTGTAATTTTCTTGATTCTTTAGGAATTGATAAGAAAAATAAACTTATTCTGCATATTGGAGGAGTATATGGTGAAAAAGATGTTGCCATCAAAAGATTTATTTCAACTTGCAAGGATTTAGATAAAAAGATTATTGATAGATTAATTATTGAAAATGATGAAAAAAATTATTCTTTATATGATGTCTTGAATATTTCTGATAAAACTAATCTCCCTGTAGTCTTAGATAACTTACACTTTCTATGCAAAGAAGGTAGTGAGCCTTCCCTTAATGATTTCAATTTAGCTTTTAACACTTGGACTCCTTCTGATGGAATTCCAAAGGTTCATTATAGTCAGCAAGCTTTAAATAAAAGGATAGGCTCTCACTCTGATACTATAGATATATCTGTCTTAGAGGATTATCTTCATTTAACCTCTTCTCATAATTTTGATATTATGCTTGAAGTTAAAGATAAAGATTTTTCTGCCTTTAAAGCTACAAATTTAATTTTAAATAATAGAGATATAGATAATTTAAATAAAGAATTTAACCGTTATAAATATTTTCTTTTAGAATATTCTGAAGAAATTTATAAAAAAGGACATCATATTTTTTTCAACAATTCCTTTTTAGATTTTTATACCTTTTTAAATTCCTTAACCTTTTTAGAAAAGAAAAACTCTATAAATGCCTTTAATTTATTTATAGAAGAATTTTTAGATTTAAAATCTACAGAGAGAAATTATTTAAATAAACTATTTCTTACTAAAGATATAGGCAAAATAAAAGCTTATCTATTAAAACTCTCTCTTCGCTCTCCTTCCACAGACATTCTTCAAAATTATTTTCTTTTCTTCTAATATTAAAAGGGATGCAAAATTTTGCATCCCTAAACATTTTCTATAAATTCTTCAATTAATTTTATTTTTTTGCCTTTAGCAAATAAAAGAATTGGTACTAAAACTACAACTCCACCTAATGTTCCAAGTATTATATCCCACATTGTATCAGTTAATCCATTTTGTGCAGTTAGATTAAATAAAGAGTCTGTTGTAAACTCCCATATCTCCCATATGCCTGCAACTGATACTAAAAACATTATTGTAAATATTATTAACTTAGTACAATTTATATCCTTTTTCTCTTTTATATCAAACATATACATATAAAACGCTAATGCTACAAATCCAAGTATTACTCCTGAAAGTAAATGTAAGAATTTATCATAGTATTCTATTCCATAGAAATTCCATACATTAGCTAAGTACATTGATATAAATATAAACCCTAATGCAACCTTATAAATCACACTTGATTTTTTTAAAAAGCTTTTTGGATATATAATGCTTATTAAAAATATTGTTCCAGCGATTAATAAAATTCTCCCAAGCTTTTCTCCTGATCTTGCATAAAAATCATATATAGCAGTAAGCACTAAAAGAATGTAAAATCCATATGTAAGTCTTTTGTTTAACTTATCCATTACTTTTCCCCCTCATTTTAACGTTACTACTAATTATATATTTTTTTACGGCTTTTTCCAATAGTTTCTTTCTTATATCTCTTTTTCTAACATATCTAATAATTCATTAAATCTTTCAATAGTTTTCTCAAGAGGCTTTGATGTAGTCATATCCACACCTGATTTTTTTAATATTTCAATTGGATAATCTGAACCACCACTTTTTAAGAAGTTTTTGTATTTTAAAACTGCATCCTCTTCTTTATTTAATATTGAACTTGAAAATGCTGATGCCGCTGCATATCCTGTTGCATATTGATATACATAGAAGTCTGAATAGAAATGAGGAATTCTTGCCCATTCTATATCAATTTCTTCATCAACTATCATATCTTTACCAAAATAATTTGCATTTAACTCATGCCACTTTTTAGAATACTCTTCTGTTGTTAAAGGATATCCTTCATCTATCATTTTATGAGTGTAATATTCAAACTCTGCAAACATAAGTTGTCTAAACACAGTTGTCCTTATTTGCTCTAATTCTTGATTTATAAGATATAACTTTTTATTTTTATCTTCTTCCTTATTTATTAAATAATTAATTAGAAGAGATTCATTTGTTGTTGATGCAATTTCTGCACAGAAGATAGTATATCCTGCATAAGTATATTCTTGTGTTTTATTTGAATAATAAGAATGAATTGAGTGTCCCATTTCATGTGCTAAAGTAGATACATCATTTAAATCATAATTATAATTTAATAAAACATATGGCATTGTATCATATGAACCCCATGAGTATGCTCCACCACGTTTTCCTTTATTCTCATATTTATCTATCCATCCTGATTCTATTCCTTCTTTAAATATATTAATATACTCTTCTCCAAGTACATCTAAAGCCTTTACTATAGTATCTACTCCATCATTAAACTCTATATGCTCTTTTTCTATTTCAATTACAGGAACATATAAGTCATACATATGCATTTCTTCAAGTCCTAAAAGTCTTTTCTTCAAAGAAACATATCTATGAAGAGATGAAAGATGCTTATTTACTGTTTCTATAGCTTCTTCATAAACTTTAACTGGAATATTATTAGGCTTTAAAGCTGCTTCTATTGAGCTTTTATAATTTCTTTTTCTAGCTACAAAGTTAAAGTTTTTAAGAGATGATGTAAGAGTTGTTCCTAAAGTATTTTGAAGCTTTTTATATTCCTTAAATAAAGCTTTAAATGCCTGTTTTCTTACTTCTCTGTCCTTTGATTTTATAAATGATGAATAGTTTCCTTCAGTTAATCTAACTTCCTCACCTTTTTCATTTTTTATAACATCAAAAGTCATATCTGCATTAGTTAAAATTCCTTGTATATTGTCTGGCGCATTTAAACAATCTGAAACACCAGCTAACATTTCCTCAAGTTCTTTAGATAAAGTATGTTCTTTTCCTTTTAAAATATCCTTAAACATAAAGTCATATATTTTTAACTCTTCATTTTCTTCTATCATCTTAAATATAGCCTCTTCACCAAGCTCTAATATTTCTGGTACAAAGAATGCTCCATAGCTTGAAAGCTCTGCCATATAGCTATCTATCTTATTTTTCACACCTTGATTTTTATTGTTTGATGTATCTTCATCACTTTTCATATGAGCATACACATAAAGCTTTTCAGCTTTTCTTGAAACTTCTTCATCAAGCTTTAAATATTCTATAAGAGTTTTTGCATCTCCAAGTTTACCTACATATGCTTTTAAATTTTCAGCCTTTTCTTTTACTTCAGTAAATTCCTTTTCAAACTCTTCTAAGTTTTTATAAACCTTATCTAATCTCCACTTATCTTTTTCTAAAATATCTTCTCTTTTTTTAAGTTCCATTTTTATCACTCCTTCATTAATATAGGTTAAAAGACCGTATTTAAAACGGTCTTTCAACTGTAAAGATTTCTACTCTTCAGTATATTCTCTTTCCTTATCTCTTATATCTTCAAAAACTTTTTCCATTCCATTATTTATTAATTCAATAACTTCAGTTACCTTTTCACTCATTACAGAATATTCTTCATCATATGGGAATGTAACTATAAATGTTGGATTAAACTCTTCTAAATCTTCTACTACTGCATATCCTTTAGCTTTAAAGCTTTCTACATCAAATAAATCAAAAATTGCTGAGAATTCCCACTCTTCTACATCTTTATTTGTATCAAACTTTAAAGTTACAATGTTATCATCTACAAAAAATCTTTTAACAAAAAGAGCCCCCTCACTTACATTAAAGCTTCCTAATTCTTTTGTTATAAATCCTGTTTCTTTATCTTTTTCCATTAAAACTAAACTTGAAAAATCCATATATTATATCTCCTTTTTTTCTTTTCTATTATGTTTATTTCTTTCATTATAATGTTAAACCTATTAAAATATCAACTCTACCTATTATTTTATTCTAAAATCTATTAAATATTCTTTACTTATTGGAAATATATGGTAATATTTTATTATAAAATTTAATCTAAGGGGGAATAATTTTATTATGGTATCAAATTTAAATCTTTCAAACAATGAAAACATTTTAAAAACTAGAAAGGAAAAAGCTCGTTTAAAAAAGGCTAAAAGAAGAAGACTCCTTTTTCTTTTCTTTATAATATTTTTAACAGCTTCTTTATTTATAGTTTTTAATACTTTAAATAAGAATAATAAATTATCTTCTTCTAAATCCGCTCTTGAACATTACCTTTTAGACGGTGCAGTTCCTGAACTTTCTAGAATTGATAATTCTGAGCTTGTCTTTTCACAAATAGACAAATCTATTTATAAAGTATCTGGAGTAGATTCAAGCAACACATTTAATTATTTAGAAGTTTGTTTAACAAAAGATGATTCTACTTGGAAACTAGAGTACTTAAAAAATTTAAAATAATTTATTATTTCTTGCAAATAATTTGCATTTATGTTTATAATGGTTTGGAAATGTTTTTTAGGAGTTGATTTTTTGATTAATATAAATAACCTTTCATTTTCATATACAGGAAAAGAACCTTTTATTATAAATAACGTTTCTTTATCTATAGAAAAAGGTTCTTATGTTTCTATTATTGGTGAAAATGGAAGTTGTAAAAGTACATTACTTAAACTAATGCTTTCTCTTCTTAATCCAACTAAGGGAAGTATAAGTATAAATGCAAATACTATAGGCTATGTGCCACAAAAGATAGATGGTTTTAATTCTGAATTTCCTATTTCAGTTTATGAAGTTTTAAAAAATCATTGTAAAATTCTTAAGATTAAGGATTTTTCTATTATAAATAAAGTTTTACGTACAGTTGACTTGCTTAAATTTAAGGATAGATTAATCGGTAGTCTCTCTGGTGGACAACAACAACGTGTTTTTATAGCTAGAGCTTTAATTGGAAATCCTGAACTCATAGTTTTAGATGAGCCTTCAACAGGTGTTGACAGTAAAAACGTAGAAATTATTTATTCTATTTTAAGAGATTTAAATAAAAAAGATTCTAAAACAATTTTATCTGTTGAACATAACATAGACATTGCTTTAAGATATTCAACACATATAATTCAGGTTATTGAAGGTGTTCCAACCCTTTATTCTAAAGAGGATTTTCTTTTAAAAAGAGAAGATGATATTAATCCTCTAGAAAGGGAGGCATAATTTATGTTTGAATTAGAATTTATGAAAAATGCCTTTATTGCAGGGTCTATTATTTCTATTTTATGTCCTTTTATAGGATTGTTTTTAGTTTTAAGACGTCACTCAATGATTGGGGATACCTTATCCCATTCATCTTTTGCAGGTGTTGCAATTGGTTTAGTTATTGGAGTAAACCCTTTAATTACAACTTTTTTATTTACTACACTTTGTGCAATTGTAATTGAATTTTTAAGAGGCTATTATAAAAAGTATGCAGAACTTGTAATGTCCATAGTTTTAACCTTAAGTCTTGGAATTGCAATTATTTTAATTAGTAGTGGAAAAGCTTCTGCAAGTGTAAACTCATTTTTATTTGGTAGTATTTTAACTGTTACTAAAAATGATATATTACTTATTTTAGGTACAGGAATAGTTTCTTTAATTATAATGTTCTTTATTTTCAATAAATTACTTTATATAACCTTTGATGAAGAAGGAGCTAAAGTTTCTAAAATAAATGTAAAGCTTATAAATTACCTTTTCACAATTGTTATAAGTGCTACTATTTCTATGTCAATTAGAATTATGGGGATTTTAGTTATCTCTTCAATTATTGTAGTTCCTGTAGCAACAGCTATGCAGCTTAGACAAAGCTTTAAGAAAACCCTTATATTTTCTATAGTCTTTGGATTTATTGATATAATGGTAGGTCTTATTACTTCATACTATATAGATAGCGCGCCAGGTGGTTCTATTGCATTAGTATCTGTTATAACACTTCTTATAGTTTTAATATTTAAAAGATTTCTAAAAAAATAGGAATGGGATTTTTCCCATTCCTATTTTTTGCAATTATCGCAAACACCCTTCATTTTTAAACTGTGTTCTGTTAATGTAAATCCGGTTTTTTCTTTTACTATTTCTTCTATTTGCTTTAATGGACATGGAAGTTCTACTTCTTTATGACATACATCACATTCTAGTACATGCTTATGAGTTTTTTTATGTAACTTATATACACCTACTCCTGTTTCTAAAATAAATTTATCTAAAATGCTTTTATCTAAAAATATATCGATAGTTCTATATACAGTACTTAAATTTACATTTTTGCCTCTTTCTTTTAAAATATTAAAAATTTCTTCTGCACTTATACTTTTTTCTTTATCTAAAGAAAATATCTCTAATATTTCACTTCTTCCTTTAGTTACCTTTAAATCATTAATCTTTAAAATCTCATTAATATCCATAGCCTTCTCCACTTCCTACTTTACTTAATAAAATATTACCACTTTTCTTCTCTTTTTTAAATAGCTTACCTCATTAATATTATGAAAATATAATCTCTTTTTTATTTCTTTAACTTCTTTAATGTACACTTTTTACATTACTTTTTACATTTTTTTCGTCTTTTCTCTTTTCTTTCTATTAATAATGTTGTATATTATTAAATAGAGTATGTTAAATATTAATTAGTGTACTTTATATAAGATTAATTATGTTTACTAAAGGAGATTATTATGTCAAATTGTATTATCGCCCAATCAGGTGGTCCAACTTCAGTTATAAATTCAAGTGTTGTAGGTTTAATAAAAGCAAATGAGGAACTTAAGCTTTTCCAAAATGTTTATGGTGGCTTAAATGGTATTGAAGGAATTTTAAATAAAAACATTGCAAATCTTTCAGAGCTTTCTGATGAGGATTTAAAATTATTTCAATACACACCATCTTCAGGACTTGGTTCATGCAGATATAAATTAAAAAATATAGAGGATTGTTCTAACGAATATGAAAAATTAATTTCTATTTTAAGAGAATTGGATATAACTACATTTTTCTATGTAGGTGGAAATGACTCTATGGATACTGTTTCAAAGCTTTCTAAATATGGAGAAGAAAATAATTTAGATATAAATTTTATAGGTATTCCTAAAACTATAGATAATGATTTAATGTATACAGACCATACTCCTGGCTTTGGAAGTGCTGCTAAATTTATCTGCACTACAACTTTAGAGTGTTATTTAGACGCTTCTGTATATACTAATAACGGTATATTCATACTTGAAACTATGGGACGTGATACAGGATGGCTTGCAGCTTCAGCTACTTTAGCTAGAGTAGATAATAAACCTGTTGCTGATTTTATTTATGTTCCTGAAGTAGCTTTTGATAAATTAAAGTTTCTTCAAGATGTTAGAAAAAGATTTGAAGAAAACAATAAAGTATTTATTGTAGTTTCTGAAGGAATTAAAGATGAGAACGGAAGATTCATTTCTGAATTAAATGTTTCCTCTGACGATTCTTTTGGACATGCACAACTTGGTGGTGCATCTGAAGTTTTAAGACATATGCTTTTAGACGCTGGTATTACAAAAAGGGTAAAGGCATTAGAACTTGGAATTCTTCAACGTTGTGCAATGCACTGCTCTGCAAAAATTGATATTGAAGAAGCTTATCTTGCAGGATATGAAGGATTAAAATATGCTAAAGAAAACTTAAATGGTGTTATGGTTTCTATAGAAAGAACTTCTAATACGCCATACAAAACAAAGTTTTCTCCAGTAAAAGCTTCAAAAGTAGCCAATAACGTTAAATATCTTCCAGAGTCGTGGGTAACTTCTGAAAAGAATAATTTAACTACTGAAGCCTTTGAATATTTTACTCCTTTAATCGGAGGCTCACCAGAATTAATATTTGAAAATTCTCTGCCTAAATTTAAGGCATTTACAATATAAAAGCGAAGGTTTTCCTTCGCTTTTATTTTTTCTTAGATACTTCCTCTAAGCCTTCTAGTAAAATATCTACTTCTTCTCTTGTATTATATGGTCCTAAACTAATTCTAAGCATTCCCGGCATTTTTTCATTTTCATCATATAAGAATTTACAAACTTCATCTTCACTTAAATTCATAAGCCTTCTACAATATGGATGAGCACAAAACCAACCATGTCTTGCTGCTATTCCTCTTGTCCTTGATAAAAATTTTGCAAGTTCCATATGATATATTCCATCTAAATTAAAAACACATATTCCTAGCTTATCTCTTGTATTTACAGTATCACCATATATTTTTATATTTTTAAAATTACTTAAAGAATAGTTTAAATAATTAAACAATTCTTTTTCATGGCTTAAAAGCCTATCATATCCAATTTTATCAATTTCCTTTAATGCTGCCACTAAAGAAACTACACCAAAATAATTAGGTGTTCCTGCTTCATTTCTTTCTGGTGTTTCTAAATATTTAATGTCCCAGTCCTTAACAAGCTCTACTATTCCACCACCTTGTTTATCAGGACAACTCTTATTAAAATCATCTTTTGGTCCTATAACTACTCCACTTCCAAAAGGTGCATAAATTTTATGTCCTGAAAAAACTAAAAAGTCTATATAATCATCTTCTTCAAAGCCCTTCATATTAATCTTCATATGAGGAACTAATTGAGCTCCATCTACTACGATTTTTCCTCCTGCTTTATGAACAAGCTTTGCAATCCTATGAATGTCATTCACATACCCTGTTACATTTGATGCACCTGTTACAGTTAAAAATTTAAATTTTCCCTTATACTTTTCTAACTTTTCATTTAAAGAGCTATAATCTAATCTTCCTAAACTATCTACTTCTATATAATCTACAAATGCATTTTTTCTCCAAGGTAAATCATTTGAGTGGTGCTCCATTCTTGTACTTAAAACTATCCCTCTTTCACATAATAGCGTATTTGCTATTCTATTTATTCCATCTGTAGTATTATTCACAAAAATAGCTGTATAATCCTTTTTACTTGGAACATTAAAAAATGATAATATATATTCTCTACATTTTTCATAATTCTCTGTTGAAATAGCTTGCTTTTGTCCTGTTCCTCTTCCTATGGAACCATAACTTTCTATTAATTCTGTAACTATGCTCATTACATTCTTTAAAGGAGGTGTTGTAGCAGCATTATCAAAATTTATAGCAGTTTTATATTCTTGATTTGGTAAAAGTATCTTACTTTCTACTCCTAGAAATTCTTCTCTTAAAGTATTTTTATTTTTTCCCATTTGTATCCCCTCCACTATATATCTTATTCACATATATAGTTTTTGTTCTAAAAACTCTAGTCTTAGAATATTATAAAAGTAACAATAGTATACTCTTTTCATATATCTATACTATAGTATGTTTTGGAGGTTTAATATGTATCCAGATTTAAAATTTATGAATTCATCTAATGATGACATAGCATTTGCACCTTTAGAAAATATAGAAATTAATAATGGTTTCTTTATTCCTGAAGAATTTATTGAAGAATTTAGAACTTCATCTATCTCTACTAATCCACTTAAATTTGATTTTAGAGAGACACTAATCAATGCTAATATCGAAAATAAGGAAGAAGAACTTAAAGATTTAATAGCCCTTTATGAATCAGACCCTGAGGTCTTAAGAGGTGATTTAAAATCATATAATGATGCTCCTTCTGAATTCTCATTTGAAAATTTAATTACTACACCTTTAAGTAGTGATATCTTACGTGAATTAGACCTAGATGTTGATGAAGAAGTTTTAGAACTTAATAAAGATTTCGAAGAAGGCTATGCTTTAGAAAGTAGGTATCCAAACAAATGTAACCCTAATATTATATTCAATAATATTCTAAATTCTAATCCTAGAATCATGAATATATTTCAGGCTTATAGAGTTCCATTCCCAGTTTCTAAACAGATTATTATGCAAGTTATAAACGCTACTATAAGACAATGCTCTAATAATAATCCTAATAATTCAAACAATTGGTTTCCAAAGCCAGGGCAAAACATCCCAAACTTTTATGGAGCAAAGGAAATGGGTGATTTAAATGATGTTTGATAGACTAAACACTTTGCCAAAGCTTAATGCATCAATTCGTCTATTACATGCTTCAACTGATATTAGTGATATAAATATTTTTGCAAATGGAAAACTTTTAGTTAGCAATCTTAAATTTAGTATGGCATCTAATTACTTAACACTTCAGCCTGGAACTTATAATATTGAAATTTTTAAAAGTTCAAACAATAATAAACCAATTTTCTCTTATAAGCTTGAAGCAATTCCTACAATGATAGCAACAATTTCAATATGCTCCCAAAATGGCTTAGTGCATGTTTTAAACTTAAAAGATAATTTTAAAGCCGTTAGTCCTGATACAGGTAATTTAAGATTTATAAATTTATCACCAAATGCACACTTACTTAACTTAAGTCTTTGGCAAAACAAACATCTTTTTAAAGATGTAGAATTTTTAGAAAGAACTTCATATTACCCTTTAACAGCAAAAACTTATACCTTTTTCTTATCAAGCACATCCTTTAATGGGTTAAGAAAAAGAATTCCTAAAATTGCTCTTTCTAAAAATGAAAACTATACATTATATATTATTGGATTATTAAATGGAAAACCAAGCCTTGGATATATTCTTCTTAAGGATAGATAGTTATTTTAATTTAGAATTTAAAAAGAAAAATAGTAGCTTCAATTATTTTGAAAGCTACTATTTTTTTGATCCTAAAGATCCATCTAGATTCTACTCTAATTATTAATTTTTAATTCTTCATTTTTAACAATTCCTCTTATACTCTTAAAAAGCATTGGCTTTATTTCATCTATATCACATGGCTTTTTTAAAATTATTGCATTATACGCTACGCTTCCTACAAGCTCTACAATCATATAGATTATAAGTTTGCCTTCTTTTTCTGTATAACCTCTAGCTTTTAGTTTTTCTATGAATATTTCTAAGATTTTTCTTATTTCTTCATCATTTTCATCTACTTCTTTATATAATCCATCTACAAAGTTCTTTTTTATAACCTTTAGCATTATTTGATTTTCTTTAAAGTACTCTATTACATAGTTTGTGAAAAAAAGAATAGATTCTTCAAATACTTCTATCTTCTCTTCTCTTGTTTTTTCTAAAGCTTCTTTTGCAAGTCCATGACTTTTCTTTAAAACAATTTTATTTAATAAATCATGCTTATCCTTAAAGTAAAGATAGAAGGTTCCTTTTGCAACCCCTGCCTTTTTTGCTATTTGGTCAACTGTTGTATTTTCAAATCCAACCTCTATAAAGAGTTCATAAGCTGCATTATGAATGTTTTTTTCTTTCTCTCGTTTGTTTCTACTAATTAAAGTTCCCATAAACTCTCCTTTTCCGTATATCTTCTCTTTTTATTTTAACATTACTTTTTTTAATTTCAAAGATTAATTATGTAAAATTGATATACCTTAGCTTACATAGTATAATATATATATTATTGTATAAAGGAAGGTAACTATACATGATAGTTTTAAGTTGTAAAAATATAAAAAAAAGTTATGGAATAGATGAAGTTTTAAAAGATGTTAATTTTAGCATTAATGAGGGAGATAAAGTTGGTCTTATAGGACCTAATGGTGAGGGTAAGTCAACTCTTTTTAAAATCTTAGCTAAAGAGCTTTCTTATGATGATGGTGAAATATTTTTAGATAAGAAAAAGACACTTGGTTATCTTTCTCAGCATCTAGATCTAACATCAGAAACTACAGTTTATGCAGAAGCCGAATCAGTTTTTTCTGAACTTTTAAATATAGAAGCACGTCTTAAAGATTTAGAAATTAAAATGAATGAACCTTATGATGATAGCCAAAAAGCTTATCATGAGGATTTAATTAAAAAGTATACAACTCTTCAAGACTTATATTCTCATAAGGGTGGTTATACTTATAAAGGAGAGATTCACCGTGTCTTAAAGGGACTTGGATTTTTAGATAATGATTTCGATACGCCTGCTTCGTCTTTAAGTGGTGGTCAAAAGACTCGTCTTTCTTTATGTAAGCTTTTACTTCAATCACCTGATGTAATTTTATTAGATGAGCCTACTAACCATTTAGACTTAGAAGCTATTGAATGGCTTGAAGAATTTTTAAAATCTTATAAAGGAACACTTCTTGTAATTTCCCATGATAGATTTTTCTTAGATACTGTTACTAACAGAACATTCCAAGTTATAAATGGTCATGTTAACTGTTATAATGCACCCTATACTAAATCCTTAGATTTACAAAAGAAAGATTATGAAAATAAATTAAAAGCTTTTAATCTTCAACAAGCAGAAATTAAAAGACAAGAAGCTATAATTGAAAAGTTTAGATCTTTTAACAGGGAAAAAAGTGTTAGAAAAGCTGAAAGTCGTGAAAAGGCATTAGATAAAATAAAGCGTTTAGATGCACCTGATAAAGATAGAGGTCCATCTAAAATTAACTTTGAATCCTCTACAAGTAGTGGATATGATGTACTTCACATTGAAAATCTTTCAAAATCCTTTGATGATTTAAAATTATTTAAAGACGTATCTTTTGATTTAAAGCGTGGAGAAAAGCTTGCTTTAATCGGAGCTAATGGACGCGGAAAAACAACTCTTTTAAAAATGATTATGGGTAAAATCAAGGAAGATAAAGGTCTTATAAAGCTTGGGGCTAATGTTGAAATAGGCTATTATGACCAAGAACAATCTGATTTAGATTTAGATAAGACTATTTTAGATGAAATATGGGACTCTTTTCCTCATTTAACAACAACTAAAATAAGAACTCTTCTTGGTTCATTTCTTTTTACTGGAGATGATGTTTTTAAAGAAATAAAAACTTTAAGTGGTGGTGAGCGTTGTAGAATAAATCTTCTAAAGCTTATGCTATCTAAAGCAAACTTCTTGCTTTTAGACGAACCTACTAACCATTTAGATATTATCTCTCGTGAAGCCTTAGAAAATGCTATTTTAGAGTATGATGGAAGTATGCTTATAATCTCCCATGATAGATACTTCTTAAACAAGATAATAACTAAGATTATTGAACTTGAAGAAGATGGTGTAAAAGAATATTTAGGTGATTACAGCTACTATATTCAAAAGAAAGAAAAGCCAACAAGATTCCAAGCTATAGAAACTCCTGAAAATGAAACTACTAAAACAAAAGCAAAGGCTGAAGAAAAGAAAGTTAAGCTTGCTCAAAAAGAAGTTAGAATTAAGAAACTTCGTTTTAGAGAAATTGAAGGAGAAATTTCAGATACAGAAGAACTTTTAGAAAAGCTTAATAATGATCTTTGTTTAGAAGAGGTTTATTCAAATCCTGAAAAAGCTCTTAAAGTAAATGAAAATATAAAAGCTACAGCTAAAAAAATTGAACTTCTTTATGAAGAATGGGAAGAATTAAGTGAGCTTTTAAGTGAACTTTAAAAAAAATGCAAAGCCTTTTATTTTAGGCTTTGCATTTTTTTACTTACTTCCTGTTGAACCAAATCCCCCTCTATCCTCATTTCCAAAGCTTTCCACTTCTTCAAATTGGATTGTTGGCATTACTTCCATTATTCTAAATTGAGCTACTTTATCACCCTTTTTTATAACTGTTATCTTTTCTCCATCTCTCTCTTCCTTTCCTTGAAGAAGAAATACTGGCATATGCCACTGGTCATTGTCTCCTATATATGTATCATCTACTATTCCAATACCATTTGTTTGGATTATTCCCCATGTTTTAAATGTTGAGCTTCTTGGTGCTAAATGCCCTTCCCAATTTTCAGGAAGTTCTAGTGCAAATCCTAAGGGAATCATATATCTTTCCCCTTCTTTTAGAACCATATCCTTATTTGCATAAACATCAATCCAGTTTCCTTTAGCTATTTTTTCTAATCTTTTTGCCTCTTCAAAATATTTAATTCTTAATTTCATAAAATCATCCTTTCAAGTTAAATAAAGCTGTCTATTTTTAATTAATAGGCAGCTTTTATAAGTATTCTAATCTTCTCTCTTTTTTTTATTTCTTATATTAACAATACTTTCTTTATTATAGTTTGATATATTAACTTCATTCCATGGCTTATATACAGGCTTCTCATACATCTCTTTATCTATTATTTGAATCACTCTATAATTTCCTGGAACTAAGTTTTCAAAAATAACAACTCCATCTGGACCTGTTATTTTAGATACTTCAAGCTGTGGTGATATTCCATTTATCCTATATAAATTTACTTTTGCATCTCCCATGCTTTCTGTAATATCTTCTTCTAAAAACACATTTACTATTATTTTACCTAAATTATTTTTTAATGCCCATACTTCATTATTCACAAAATCTCCTCCTAAGTCAACCTCTTACTTTTAAGATATGTCTAAGATAGGACTTTTGGGAACATTTTAAAATAAAATTGATAAAATATTTCCTAAGGTATTTATATAACTATAATCTTTAAAATCAAATTCTTTTTTCTTTATTGGTACTGATAAATAAAGGCACCCTGTTACCTTATCTTTATTAACTAGTGGAACTATACATACTGAATTTAATTTAGAAGTTGAATTTAATTCCTTTCTAACCTCTTCCCAATCAATATCATACATTCCTTTACCTTCATTTATAACCTGATTTACAAGCTTTTTATTAAATGGTATTTCTTCTTTCCACCCTTCCTTGTTTTCTGTTATTTTCATTTCACATTTTACTTTTCCTCTATCAGCTTTAAATACTAAGCAATCCTTACTATTTGTATTTTTAAGTATTCTTCTTAGTATCTTATAAAGCTTAAACTCTCTTCTCATATCACTCTTGATTACATCTATCATCTCAACAATTGATGCAATTCTTTCATTATCTACATTTGCTGCTCCCGTTATTAATCCTGCAAGCTTATCTGTACTTTCACTTCTAACATCAAAGCTTTCATTCCAAATTTTAACTACATTTTTAGTTCCTCTTTTTGCTGCATATAGGGCTTGATCAGCTTTTTGAATTAACTCTTCTTTTTTCTTTGAGTGTTTTGGATAAGTCGAAATTCCAAGACTTATTGTAACTTCCCGTCTACCTCTTAATATATTTTCATCTTCAATTTTCTTTCTTATAATCTCAGCCTTTTTAAAGGTTTCTTCTTCCTCTTCTCCAGGACATATAACAACAAACTCTTCTCCACCATATCTTGAAAAAATATCTTTCTTTTCGATTGATTCCTTAACCAATTCTGATATTTTTTCTAGTACCATATCTCCAGTTTGATGTCCAAATTTATCATTTATTCCCTTAAAATTATCAATATCAAAAATTATAAGTGAAAATATTTTTTCTTCATAGTTAAAATCACGTATAATATTATCCATTGTTTTTTCAAAATATCCTCTATTGAATGCTCCTGTAAGCTTATCTCTTGTTGATGATACTGTCATTTTATATTGGTCTAATAGAAATAATAATGTTGTTTCAAACTCTTTTATATTTTCATAAGCTTCCTTATTTATATTGTTTATAAGCTTATCTGACATAAGTATAAGTTCACCTTCAATATTTTTATATGAAGTTCCCTCGCCATACTTTCTATCAAGTCTTTTATAAAGACAAGATTTTATATTTTCTGGAATTATTTCATTATATATTTCATTTCCTGTTATATCTTCATTATTTACAATAAAAAACTCTATATTTATTTTTTTATTTAAAATCCGTTTGCTTGCTTCTTTTTTATTTATTCTATACGTATATATAATTTCTACCTTATCACCATTTTTCAAAGTTAATATTGCTGATGTTGCTAAAGTGCTTCTAACTATATATTTCATCATACTTTCTATATTATGAACTACATCTTCTTTGAAATTTTTCAAAACAACTTCTGTATTCTCAAAATTATTCAAATAAATATTCTCATACTTATCCATAATAATCTTTTTAAAATTATCATTTTTCATCATTTTACTTACTTTCATTTGCTCTAAAAAGTTTTCTATTTCTAAATCAGTTTTCATAAATGTACTTATTTGAATTCCTATTCCTAACTTTTCATTTGCACAATATAAAAATCTTTCTAAAAGCATATAAAATCTATTACAAGATAAAATTTTTCTTCTATCTTTAAGTCTTTCTTTTCTAATATAATTTGAAAGTAAGATTAATCCCTCATAATAATTTTCAAAAGCTAAATTATATACACTATTTTTCTCATAGTTTTCAGCTATCATATAATACATATCTATCTTTTCCATACCTTCTTTAAGA
Organism: Clostridium sp.; assembly: GCF_051650885.1. Lineage (GTDB taxonomy): Bacteria > Bacillota > Clostridia > Clostridiales > Clostridiaceae > Clostridium. Next base: position 730 of record NZ_JBOFRG010000379.1, on the reverse strand, counting down.
TTATTTAAAAGCCTTAAACTTCTGTTTATTATATAATTTGTTGAATTTGCTTTAAATTTATTTATTACTTTAATGTATGTTTTTTCTTCAAGTGTTGCTAAATTCATTTTCTTTTCTAATTCTCTAAACATTTTTTCTGAAAGTTCTTCGTATCTTAGCTCATTTAAAATAAGAACTAATTCCATCATCTTATTATTATAGCCCTTTTCATCAAAACCATTTTTGAGCATGACTTCAACTCTTTTTATTTCTTCAATTACTTCCTCTTCTGTTTCTAATGAAACTAATATTAAAGCATGTAATTCAAAATATGAATATATATTATCCTTTATAAAACTATATTCTCTAAAGTTTACTTTTTCTATTTCTTCTTTAAAGTTTTGATAATCTCCAAGTGCATAATAATATAACCCATATAAAATCTTATATTCTTTTCCTTTATCTAAATCTAACATTATATTTTTATATTTAATTATTTCCTCTATATCTCTTTCTATTACTGCTATATAAACTAAATATTCATATAAAAATGATAAATATCTCTTTAAATTTTTATTTCTCTTTACTAGCTCTACACTCTTTAAAAGATATTTTTTAGTTTTTTCTCTTTCATCCCGATATAAATTTAAATTTGCAAGCTCTACTAGTGCATAATATCTTATTGTGTCCATTTTATTTTTGGTACTATCTTTTAATATTTTATTTAAAATATTTTCTGCATCTTTTAAAT
>NZ_JBOFRG010000378.1:0-10705 GCF_051650885.1 Clostridium sp. | reverse complement strand
CACGATCCTCTTTTGTTTTATATAACTTTTTTATAACAGGCATTAATGAATATGCCCAACCACCATTTTGCATTCTTTCATAGTTCCATGAACCTTGTAGGAGCCATGAACGAATCCAAACCATAACACGGTCTTTTTTCGATAATCTGATTCTTGAATCATCTTTTTGCGTATTTTCCATAGTTTCTTATCCCCTTTCTTAGTAGTTATCTATGATATCGCCTACTGGATCACCAGTATTTGAATTTCCGCCATTTGAACCATTGCCACCACCACTTTTGCTAAGTGTTAAGTATATAAGAGCTAAAGCAACACCGATTGCTCCAAGTCCTAAAAGAGTAAGTTGTGTAATAGTTGCAATTACGAAACCAATTGCGAAGAAAGGCCATACTTCTTTAGTAGCCATCATGTTTATTACCATTGCATAACCAACAGCAACAACCATTCCTCCACTTATTGCTAATCCGTCTGTAAGCCAAGCTGGCATTGCAGTAAGCAATTCACGTATTGGACCTGCTCCGATTAAAAGAATTAATCCAGCTGGAACTAAAATACGAAGACCTTGTAGTAAGATAGCTATAAGATGCCAAAATTCTACTCCTCTTAAATTACCATTGCTAGCGGCTTTATCCATTAAATGTATAAGTGCTGTAGCAACTGTACGAATTATGATAGTTAATAATAATCCTGCAACTGCTAAAGGAACTGCTATAGCGATAGCTGCAGAAACACCTTCTCTACCTTGACCACCTAAAACTAGAATAATTGCTGATGCAACTGATGCAAGTGCAGCATCAGGAGCTGTTGCAGCTCCAATATTTGCCCATCCTAAGGCAATCATTTGAAGTGTACCTCCTAAGATTAAGCAAGGTATTAATTGACCTGTAACTAATCCGATTAAAGTACAGGCAACAACTGGTTGATAAACTTCAAATCTATCTAAGATACCATCAACACCACAAATAAATGCTATGATAAGTACCAATATTACTTGAATAATATTTAAACTCATGATTCCTTTTCCTCCTTAAATATAAATCCTACTTTAATTTCTTTAATTCTTCTTCTGCTTTTTTCATAACTTCATTTAAGTTAGCTCTTGAATCATTTGGAACTTTACGAACATCAAATTCGATTCCTAAGCTTTCAAGCTTTCTGAAAGTATCAATATCATTTTGGTTAAAAGCAAGAACTTTACTTGGTTGAACTTTACCAACTGAGTGAGCCATTGAACCAACATTAATAGTTTTTAATGGAACTCCACCTTCAACTGCTTTAAGTACATATTGTGGATTTTCAAAAAGAAGCATCGCACGCTCTCCACCAAAATGTTGATCATCCTTAGCAATTTTAATCATTTGCTCTAAAGGAATAACGTGAACTCTTACACCAGGAGGTGAAGCTTCTTTGATTAAGTTTTTACGAAGTTCATCTTTTGTTACTTCATCTGAAACAATTATAATTCTTGTTGGTTTTGCAGCTTTTGTCCAAGCTGTTGCCACTTGTCCATGAAGTAAACGTGAATCTATACGTGCTAAAACGTATTCAAAAGATCCAGGTGAACCTGCCTTAGAAGGCGTAGCATTAGAAGTAGAAGGTTTCTCTTCTTTTTTAGGTTCTAATCCTTCAGGTTTAATTTGAATACCTTCTCTAGAAGGTGATAAAATACTTGCAGCAATTTCATGTGCAGTATCCATAGAAAAACGAGAACCATAAGCTTCAATAACCATTGGTAAATTCATACCAGCTACGATAGCCCATGTATCTTTGTGAGATTCGAATAAAGTATTTGCTTGGTTGAATGGAGTACCACCCCAAAGGTCAACTAAGAATAAAACTTCATCTTTGTTTTCGAAAGTGCTAATTGCATCTTCCATTTTCTTTCTGATGTCATCAGGTCCTTCGCTAGGTAATAATGTAACTGCTTTAACATTTTCTTGTTCACCGAAAATCATTGACGCAGATTGTAAAATACCATTAGCAAAGTCACCATGACTAGCAAGAATAATTCCTACCATATCGTTTCCTCCAACACTAAGTTTTTTAAATTTAACTATAAAAATAGAAAAAATTTATATGCTTGAATTTTAACATTATTTCAAAGGTATGCCTATGATATCGTTTAACAAGTTACAAATTATTAACTTTTGAAAGAGATATTACGAACCGAAAATAGAGAAAAAGGGTGATGGACAAGCTAGAATGAGGAACGTATTATATTAAAATAGATTTTAGAAGATGTGAATAAAAAAAGAGGAGATTTTGAATATGAAAAAAAATAAGAAATGACAAAATAACTAGATTAAATGCAAAATACACAATATTTAAGCTTAGAAAATGTGTACTAAAAGTAACTTGTTTAAAAAAAGGACATAATATATAGTGGAAAATAATTGAAAAATATTAAATGGATTTATATTTCTTTGAATAAGAAATATAACTATAAATCATAAAAGTTAAGTAAATAGGGGTGATATATTTTATGACAATGACTAATAGATACTCAAATCTAGCTCTTCAAGGCTCAATCCAACTTATTGGAAATACATTAGGACTATCAAAGGATCTAGATAGTCTTGCAGCGGGAACATATACATCAATAGGTACATTTATGACAACAATTCCGAATGAACAAGAAGTGGGATGGGGTCCATATACAACGAGTTTACCATCAAAAGCATATTCAATGGCAGAGTTATCTATTCCATTACCGAATACAATTGTATATGCAGAGCTAATATGGGGTGCAACAAGGACAGTTCCAGGAAGCAATATAACAGTAAATAACTTTGGAATGTTGATAGGTCCAGATGGAAGTGAACATAAAATAAATATGGATGTTATAAATGTGCCTAATCAGGATATGTCGCAAAGTGGAGAAACTGCAAGTGCATATATATTTTCAAGTGATGTAACAAATTTAATTCAAAGCTTAGGAAATGGAGTATATACCTTTGGATCCATTCCAAGTACACTATCACCCACAGCTAATAAAACTCAATTTGCTGGGTGGGGACTTTATGTAGTATATGCATCACCTAAAAGTAGAGTTCAAGCAGTAAATCTGTATACAGGGACTAATATTACTAATGATGGACCTTATGGTGTTACAGTAAATTATCCAGGACCACCAGCAGAAATAGATTTATTGGCAATGGGATTTGGCGGTGATGTAACACTTCAAGATGGATTTGTAGATAGAAATACAGCATTTTTAGTGACACCAACTAAATATATAACAGGACCTAATAATCTTTACAATAATTTTTATCAATCCCAAATAAATTATCCGAATGGAAATCTAAACACATTTGGACCACATGGAACAGAAAACCATATTGCATTGAGTACTGTGCCTGTAAGTGGTGCAAGACAAGGAACGGATATTTCTACAGTTTCATTGAAAAATTATTTGAATAGAGCAGTAACAGGATTAGCTATGGATATTACAGGGTCTGTAGATAATTTAGTCGTTGTAGGAAGTGGATATGCTTCAAATTTAGCTCAACCTATAGTTAATATACAAAAAAATGCAGATAAAACTGTAGTAACAGTAGGAGATGAAATTATATATACAAGTGTGATTACTAATTCAATTAGTGATTGTAATAACGCAGTTTTTACAGATACATTACCAATAGAATTACAGTTTATAACAGGAAGTGTTGTTATAAATGGAGTTTCAAATGCTAGCGCAAATCCAACAATAGGAATAAATCTTGGCAATATATTAGTAAATGGAATAAAAACAGTATCATTTAGAGCCAAAGTAGTAGGAATAAATCCAACATTATCAATTCCAAATACTTCAGTATTAAATTATGGGATGACAGTTAATGGAAGTGCATTTACAGCAAGTCAAGAATCAAATATTGCTTTAGTAAATTATAAATTAATGTCGGCAACTAAAACTGTAGATAAAGAGTATGCAAGACTTGGAGAGAGTATACTTTATACTGTTATAATTGGAAATTATGGGACGGAACAATTTACAAATACAATTTTCTACGATACTTTACCATTTGGAGTAGACTTTGTAAGTGGAAGTATGAAATTGAATGGTGTAAGTTTAAGCAGTGAAAACCCTAGTATAGGAGCAAATCTAGGTATATTAGACATTAATACTATAAATACAGTTACTTTTTTAGGTTTAGTAAATACAGTACCGATAAATAATAAAATTGATAATGTTGCAGTAACAGAATTTAATGTAGGAACGATACCAAATTTTTTAAGAACAAATGTAGTAACAACAACAATAACTAGTGCAAATCTTAAGATTCAGAAGATGAGTGATCAAATTAATTATGGATTAAGCGATCAAGTCACATACACATTTATAATTTCTAATGTAGGAAGTGTTGTAGCTACAAATATTAGATTTATGGATACAATTGCAAATGAAACAAGCTTTATAAGTGGTTCATTTAAAGAAAATAATATCTTTAATTCACAAAATCCAACAGTTCTACCAGGAGCTAATATAGGAAATGTAGTAAGTGGTGGTGTAACAACAATATCATTTAAGGTGAGCATAAATTCTATACCTAATCGGAATCCTATTGAGAATACAGCAAGGGTTTATTACAACTATGTATTTGGAACAACTATAACAGAAAGTGCTATTCAAGATAGTAATGTAGTGAATTTTAATATTAATGCTGTAGATTTAAATGGATTAAGTAAAAGTGTAGATAAAGTGTATGCTATGCCTGGAGATATCTTAAGATACAAAATAATAATTCCTAATAAAGGAACTGTAGTGGCAAAAAATGTTGTGTTTTATGATACTATTCCAAATGGAACTACGTTTATTAATGGATCTGTAACGGTAGATGGAATAGTAACAGGAGAAAGTCCTATGAGTGGGATAGTATTAGGAAATATAGGCATAAATGAAGTGCGAACTGTAGAATTTGAAGTGAAAATAAATTAAAAAGAAAAGTCATCTAATTTTAAAATTAAGGTGACTTTTCTTTTCCAAATATTGCATAAAAAGGTTGTTGAATGTTATCATAATAAAAAAGAAGATGTAGAGGAAGGTTAAAATTTATTTGAAAAATTATGTGGGAGGGTATTTATGAAGAGATTTTTAATTAAGTGGGGAATATTAGGCATTTCAGTTGGAGCTATAATTGGAATTGTTGGAAATTATAAATTGCTTAAAGATGAAACAAGAACAGTTGAAGGAAAAGGACCAATTGAGCTTAAGGTTAAGGAATTTAAAAATTTAAATAAAGATAAGGCTATTAGTGAAAAGGAAGCTTTAATTAAAGAAATAGATATTGAAAATAACTTTTTATATGATGGGATGACTTTAGAAAAAGAGGATGTTTATATTCAAGTCTTTGTATTTAACAAAACAAAAAATATGAAATTAAAAGATGAAAAGTATTTAGAGTTAGATGGAGAAGTTATAGGAAAAAGTTTAACTATAGGTGGAGAAGTATATGGTGCTTTAAATAGCTTAGAGCCAAATATAAAAATAGAGGAAGAATCTTTATTAAATGGAGATACTGATAAAAGGGAAAAAGTAGATTATTATTTAATTAAAGCTAAGGTTTTAGAAGATGGAAGTCTAAAAGCTATAAAGAAAGAAAAGAAAAAGTCAGAGGAGTTTTTAAGTTATAATAAACAAAATGAAGGCAAAAGTGATTTATATGAGTATAAAGATAAATATAATATAGATATTGAAAAAATAAAAAAAGAGGTAAATAAGAAAGAAAGATTTTATGAAGTAAATGAAATAGAAATTTTAAATTCAGAAGGAAGATATTACTTTTTAGAGTTATTTAATAAGAATATGGAAATTACTTATGTGTTAGGAGATAGAGAAAAGGATAAAATTTATATTAAAAAGAATAAAAATGAAAATGCTAGTATAAAAGGTGGATTCTTATATGATGGCGAAATATATCTTTTAGAAAGAAAAGGGGATATATATAAAGTTAAGGAAAATAACAAAACTATAAAAATAATAGAAGAGTATAAGAATGATAAAAGAAATGAATCAGCTATAGAATTTAATTTAATAGGAATTGAAGGAGAAAATGTTTATTTTAGAAATGCACTTCCTTTAGATTCTTTAATGAGTTTTAATTTAAAAGAAAAGAATTTCAATTTAGTTTATGATAGTAGATATGAAGTAATGGAAAATATGGATATGAAAGATGGATATATAACTTTTTATGAAAATTCAAAAGAGTCTAATAAGAAAATAATAGGATATTTAGAAAATGGGAAGATAGATGCAAAAATAAAAGATATAGTAGAGGAAAAGAATTCAATAACGAGAATATACAAGGAGAGAGCAGTTATAGTATCAAAGGATGATAAAGGGAAGGTTAAAATTAAAATTTTGAAATTATAATGTTAGGAGATTTTTCTAGGAGTAGAAAAATCTCTTTTTATATTCAAAAATAAATGACTGAATGAATATAAATATAAAAAGGAATAAGAAAGAAGGAGAGAAATGGAAGAAATAAAGATAGTAAGACCAAAAGAAAATAATATAAATTCCTATTGGTATGCATTTGATAGTATTGCAAGGGAAGGAAAATATTTTGCATCGACAAGGGCTCATCCCTATGATGAAACATATGAATTTATGATGGAAACTATACGAAGTGGTTTTCCAAGTTTTTTATTATTGAAAAATGATGAAGTGATAGGTTTTGCAGATGCAAGACCAATATGCAAAAAAATTGGATATGTAGGAATTGGAATTGTAAAAGAATTCAGAGGAAAGGGATTTGGAAAGAAACTTATGAATGAAGTCATAGAGGATTCAAAGAAATATGGATATGAAAGATTAGAAATAGATGTAAGAAAAGACAATGAAAGAGCAGTAGCCTTGTATATAGAGTTAAAATTTGAAATAAGAAGAGTTTTAAAAGATGCTTTAATACTTGGAGAGAATAAGATATCTGTAATACAAATGGAAAGAATTATTTAGAAGAGTGTAAAAAAATTAAGATAACAATAAAGTTAAAAAGGTTATTTAGTAAAATACTAAATAGCTTTTTTACTATAAATTGTATTTAAATGATGATATTATGAAAATAGGTAAATTTTATTTAATTATAGTTATTTGGATTATAAGAAACAGGATGAAAGAGTAAGAGTTAAACAAGAGGAGGAATGGAAAATGAAAAAACTATTAGCATCAGATTTAGATGGGACACTTGTATTTGAAAACAAAATGCCAAAGGAAAATATGGAGAGTGTAAAGAAATTAAATGAAAGTGGACAAGTATTTATAGTATCAACAGGAAGACCTTTAAATGGAGTTGATATATTAGAAGAGGAATTTAATATAGGAATAGACTATTATGTTCTTTTAAATGGAGCATTAATTCTAGATAAAGATAAAAAAACTGTGCTTCATAAAAAGATAGAAAGAAAAACAGTTGAAGAAATTTTAGATAAATATATAAAAGAAGATATGAATGTATCAGTAGAAACAGGATATACAACATATGTACTTGGAAAAGGTGGAAACTTGCCTTATCCAGAACAAAAAATAGTTAATGGAATAGAAGATGTTAATGATGAAATAAGTTTAATTTCGATTTATATTCCAAACAGAAAAATTGTAGAGATAGATGAAATAAAAGAAATGATAAATTCAAGCTATGATGAAGTTGTAGCTTATAGAAATTCAAATTATATAGATGTTGTACCAAAGGGATGTTCTAAAGGAAATGGTGTTATGCATGTAGCAAAAGAACTTTCAATAGAAAAAGATAATATTTATACAATAGGAGACTCGTGGAATGATGTAACAATGTTTAAAATGACTAAAAACTCCTTTACATTCCATGAAGTTGAAGAGAGCTTAAAGGAAAATGCAAATCATATAGTAAAATCAGTATCAGAATGTATAGAAGAATATATATTAGCATAAAAAATTAGAGGGGGGTTACTTCCTCTAATTTTATTTAAATGGAAACAGGAGAGGTGAGAGAATGACTGAAAAAGAGAAAATGATAGGGGAACTTTTATATGATGCAGGAAATAAGGAATTAGTAGAAGATAGAGAGAGAGCTAAGGAACTTTGTTTTGAGTATAACAATACAAGTCCAAGTAATAAGAAAAGAAGAAAAAATATAATGAAAGAAATCTTAGGAAAAACTAAAGAGAATTTTCATATAGAGCCGAGTTTTTGGTGTGATTATGGATACAACATAAGTATTGGAGAAAATTTTTATATAAATCATAATTGTGTTATTTTAGATTGTGCAAAAATTACATTTGGAGATAATGTGTTTATTGGACCAAACTGTGGATTTTATACAGCGGGACATCCTTTAGTAAGTGAAGAAAGAAATTCAGGACTTGAATTTGCTAAAGAGATTACAATTGGAGATAATGTATGGTTTGGAGGAAATGTTACAGTTTTACCTGGAGTTAAAATAGGAGACAATGTAGTTATAGGTGGAGGAAGTGTAGTAACGAAAGATATTCCATCAAATAAAGTAGCAGCAGGAAATCCATGTAAGGCAATAAGGGAAATAAGAGAAGAAGACAAGCTTTTTTAAAGAGATAAAGTTAGTAATTTTTATCTCTAGCTTTTTTTTTATTTAATAAAGAAAAAATTTGAAAATAAAAAAGGAAATCCTTTACAAACATGGAATACCATAAATTGGAAATTAAAATTGTAAGGGGGATTTTGAATGAAAATGAAAAAAATAATAGCATTGGTTATATTAGCAACAACCGTAACGAGTGTTGTACCAACAATTGCTAGTGCTGAAAAAAGGGAGTCAAATGAAGTAGTGACTCAAAATGTAAGAAGAGAGTCTAAGTTTGGAGTTGGACAAGGTATTCCTTGGCCAGAACAGGTGAATGCACCATATGCAGATATGGTTGCTTGGATAAATGATAAGGATTATTCAAGTAATGGTGCAATAGATCTTGCAAAGGTTTCTATGGAAACTGGAATAAAATATTTTAATCTTGGATTTATTCAATCAACAGGGAAAGGCATACAAAATGGAAAAGTTGATTGGGGATGGGGTGGCTATAGTGTTTTAAGTGAGAATAATAAAAATGATAGCCAATATGTTGGAATTAAAAACTCAATTAAAGGTCTTAGAGACATGGGAGGAGATGTTACTATTTCCTTTGGTGGATTAAATGGAGTTCCATTTTGGCAAGTAACTCAAGATGTTGATGTTCTTTACAATACTTATTTAGACATAGTTGAAGGTTATGGTTTAACTAGATTAGATTTAGATATCGAAGAGGGTGGACAAGACAAGGAGAAGAATAGAGCAAATGCAAAGGCAATAAAGAAGCTTCAAGAGAAAACAGGAGTGGATGTTGTTTTAACACTTCCAGTATTGCCAGATGGATTAACATCAGTTCAACTTAATGTATTAGAAGTTTATTTAGCAGAAGGTGTTGATGTAGAATGTGTAAATATAATGACAATGTGCTACGGAAATTCAACACTTAAACCAGGTGAAAACTATGGAACAGCATCACTTAGAGCTGTAGATAGTACAATGGTTCAAGTAAAGGATTACTATAAGAAGTTTGCAAATAAAGATATTACTACTGAAGAAGCTTATTTAAAACTTGGGACAACTCCATCAATAGGATTTGAAGGTTCGGCACATCCAACCTTTACAACAGATTGGACACAACTAGTTGTAGATCATGCAATAGAAAAGAAAATTGGAATGACTTCATGTTGGTCAATAAATAGAGATGCAAAGTTAGATAATAATCCAGGGATAAATAAAAGATTTGAATTTGCAAATATATTTAAGAATTTTGGAAGTATAGGAACAAATCCAGGAGTAAATCAAAAGCCTGTATTAAGTGGAGTTACAGATGCTAGAATAAGACAAGGTGAAAGCTTTGATAAATTAGCAGGTGTTACTGCAAATGATAGGGAAGATGGGGATATAACAAGTAAAATTAAAGTTACGGGTGAAGTTGACACATCTAAAGTTGGAGATTACAAATTAGTTTATGAAGTAACAGATAATGATGGAGCTACGACTACAAAAGAAAGAAATGTAAAAGTTATTTCAAGTGAAATACAAGACTTTGATTTTGATTTTAAGATAACTAGTGACTGGGGTAGCGGTGCAAATTATAAAATGACAATAAAAAATAATTCAGGAGCTGATATAGAAGGTTGGAAGCTTGAACTAGACTTTGATAAAAAGCTAGAATCTGCATGGAGTGGTGGATTTAAAGCAAATGGAAATAGCTATGAATTTACTAATCCAGATTGGGGCGGATTATGGAAAGAGGGCGAAGTTATAGAGATAGGTGGTTCATGTGAAGGTGGAATAAAAACAGAAAAGCCTACTAATATAAAAGTAAATGGAATGCCTATATCAGGTGGAGGAGTAACTCCAGAAGTTAATGAAAAGCCTGTATTAAATGGAATTACAGATAAAACTATAAAGATTGGAGATAAATTTAATCCTTTAGACGGGATAACTGCAACTGATAAAGAAGATGGAGATATAACAAATAAAATTAAAGTTACGGGAGAAGTAAACACAGGAAAAGTTGGAACTTATAAATTAGTTTATGAAGTTACAGATAGCAAGGGAGCTAAAACTTCAAAAGAAAGAAATATAACAGTTAAGAGTGATGCAATAGTTTCAGACTTTGACTTTAAATTTGAAGTAACAAGCGACTGGGGAAGTGGTGCAAACTATAAGGTTACAATTACAAATAA
>NZ_JBOFRG010000377.1:0-2852 GCF_051650885.1 Clostridium sp. | reverse complement strand
GTGTAGTGTTAACATCAACACCATCTCCACCTGCTCTGCTCTGAACTGCTGGACCTCTCTCTCTGGCTCGTGTGTTATCACTTCACTAACACTGGAGGGCAGCAGAGAGCGGGCAGAGGAATCTCAAGACTCCACACAGCACACACTTTTGAGGGTGTTTTGTACGTGGGACTACACTGTTGTCCCACAAAACAATGCACGATGGACATAGACATTTCTCACAGCTGCAAAAAAATTTAACAAATTACTGGTTGTGGCAAGACAGCTCCAGAAAGATCTTGGAAAACAGATAAACAGAGTTATAAAACTTTTGTAAAACTGTAACTTTGTCTTTGTAAAGTTTAATTGGCAGTGGCAACTGTATAGTTTGATGTCCTCTGGTTCACATTGTATCATTTCTTGCTAGTACAAAGTGGTAATTTCATGATTCCAAATTAATGCTGACTTGTCAGTGACGCTAAATCTGTTACCATATGTTTTACTGTCATAGCTGTATGTGTAATTTTACAACCATTTGTTCACAAAATGAACCATCCCCTGCACACACACACACCATTTTAAATATAGATATAGCCGATTACACAGTCATTGCCATGAACCTGTATTTATGCAAATTTGGTCAGATGACATGTATATAAAATAATGATTTGATTACCACCGTGGTGCAACAGCTTGGGTATGACATTTCACTGGGATATTTCTTCCTCGTTCTGTTGTCTGCAAACATAAACATAAAAATATGTAAATGAAAAGAAACTATGCTGTGAAATTGGCTGCTTTAAAACACAACACAGGTGATTACAGAGAGGGTGTGTGGCAGTAAAATGAAGACAACTTTCCTCTATAATTTAATCTGTGATCACTCATTTTTGATACAGGCGATCACTCAGCTGTATGTTTAAAATATCAACACACTATGTAGAGTGGCATACTGTAACAAACCAGTATTTATGATAAGGAACAGTAAAATGCAAGAAAAGAATGGGTAACTTAAAACCATGGTGAAATTTATCTAAATCTAATAATATCTTACCAAATAAAGCCAGCTCAACTTTTATGTGCTTTACAAGTTAGACACAGTACAACACTGACAAGTCCTACCTTTGAGGGCTACCCATAATGCCTTGGTATTACTACTCAGTGCAGGTGCAATGTTATGACACCAGATGGCATAGTTGTCCCATTTAGCAGGATTTTACATTTATCTGTTACACACACACACACACCAATCAGTCAGATACAACAGGCAAACAAAAGGTTTTAGTTGTGTCTTTGTGATCCAATCCATTTTTCATTAAACTCTGATTCTCAGAACGTGTGTGTGTGTCTTTCCGCATCGAATATCTTGCGTCTCATAATAGGGGGGTCCTCTTTGCACAATTTCCTAATGACTACCACTTTGGTCGCTGCTAATAGAGCTTTAATAAGACATCAGTCCCCATGTTGTATATTTTCCTGCGTCACTTCACCTAAATACAACACGTCTTAACCTAAACTCACTTTCGGCTCTGCTCATCATCCCAACGCAAAGGTGTGGTCCACATTCTTCTCTCCACACAGCCTCCAGCAGGAGTGAAGATCAACTTTTATTCTTAGGAGTAATGAAGAATCTGACTTTGTCTTTCCAGCAATTCTCTTTCCTCAGCCTGGAGCTGCTGGTTGTATGTTGCACCTTACATATATTGAACCAGTCCTCTTTGGATTTAATCTTAATATACAGTGAAGAGATTTATCGGCTCATTACCAAACCTCGATAAAACACTCTGCAATGTTCCTGTATGTTTTACCTGAGCTGTCTGTTTATTTTATTGTTTTTATGTATTTTATTTTACATTTTATCATTCACTGTGGTATTTTATTTCTCTCTTTGTGAAGCCATTTGTACTTTGTTTTGATAAGTGCTCTATAAATAAAGTTTTATTATTATTATGTATCAGTACACCGGAAATCTGTTTTTATCTTTCTCAAAATAATCTCTGACTTACAGATACCTAACTTCTAATGCTTATTGCTGTGATGCCCTATATTTAGACCTGTGATCAAGGATCTCTGGTTTGGATTTTGGAATCATGACCCATCCAGCTGACAGCTTTGCTGCTTGCTCTCTGCTTTGCTTACAGTCTTTTGCTGATATCTGCCAAAAGCTAAGGAAAGTTGATCCTAGGTACTAGGTAATCACTGGGACATAAATTTATAAGAGACATAGAAGGATACCGCCATTCTTTTTCTTTATTTTTTAACACTTTTATTACTTCTTCAGTATGGTGCACTTGCGATCTACAAACAGCACAAGCCTTTTGCTGCTGTAGTCACAGACACCGCAAACTGGAGTGTGAGCAACTGAATGAGAGGGTAACACAGTTTGAAAAGAAGATTGAAACGCTGTATCAAATATGTGAGAGTGAGCAATTCATTGACTCTGTAGCAGCTATTGTACAAGGTGCAGAGCCACCAGAGGCAAATCCAGTAAGAAATCAAATAAGAGGCCACCAACACTCACTCCACCACATATGATCAATTCAATTCTATTTATATAGTGCCAATTCATAACAGAAGTTATCTCATTGCACTTTTCCTATAGAGCAGGTCAAGACCGTACTCTTTATAATATTATTTACAGAGACCCAACAAATCCCACCATGAGCAAGCACTTGGTGACAGTGGCAAGAAAAAAACTTTAAGAGGCAGAAACCTTGGACAGAACCAGACTCAATGGTGGGCGGCCATCTGCCGCATGCCGATCAATCTGTCTTTATTAACAGGCTATGTCCCACAGTCCTTTAAAGTAGCTGTAATTAAACCGCTTCTTAAAAAGCCCACTCTTGATCCAGGGGTTTCAGCCAACTATAGAC
>NZ_JBOFRG010000376.1:0-3115 GCF_051650885.1 Clostridium sp. | reverse complement strand
TGGTTCCAACAGGAAGTGATGTCACAAAGGATGTTTCAGAATGTTTTTCAAGCTTTTTCAGCTCTTATCTATTACATCATACTTTCAGCTAGAAACTCCCAAAAATGTCAAAATGTTCCACGTTTCATACATTCTGGCTTAAAACTTTATTGAACTTTGAAGTTAAGTTACAATGGCAGAACGCACTTCAAACTCCCTCATCTTTACGCTCTTCCCACTAATACATACATTCACAGACTTTCTCACATTAATTCAACTTTTTCATATCTTTCATACTTTTTACACAATCACATTTCAAAATTCATGACATACCTTGAATTTTTTTGTATGGATATATTCATCTTTAAGTGGAAAAAGAGTGCTTTTTTTAATATTTAGAGTTAGACTTGATAGTTTAGACACTAATTTAACTATTTTCCCTATTTTTCATCCCATAAAAACATAGTCATCATTAAATAACTGACATTTGATTTCCTTTAACTAAAATCTTCATGTCTTTTAAAAGAAATGTTCATTATGTATTAGAGACCATTGTTTGCATAGAAATAGAAGTGAAGCTGCAGCATTTCCTTGTTTTTTTACCTTTTATTCCTGCAGAATTGGGCTACTTTTGGGCAACCCTGATCACTCGGCCATTTTCCGATAGCATGTCCTGCTAGCCCTTTCCGTATTTCAAAGCTGTTTTTTAAAAAACAAAACAATCAGCGACAAGTGACGTGCATTCATTATTTTATATTGTTAACATGACACAGTGAGTATTCCAACTGGACTCTAACCTCTTCAGACTTTGACCAAAACCCTGAGTTGAACATATTTTCAAACCAGGCCTCATATTTCAGGATCCGCTCTCTGCTGCACTTCTCGGACTTCCCTGTGCGCCTCTCGTCCACCGTCACCATCTCCCTCTCCTCATCCTCCCTGCCGAGGCCTTCCCATGTGCCTCTCGTCCTGCCGAAAGTTTTTTGCGTTTTTGCACAGGGTCCTCTGTTCTTTGCACAAAACAAATTGAAGTAACCTTCAATGCTGAAACAGGTTTTGGTAGATGGCCTGTTGCTGTAAGTGTAAGGGCAATAATTGATGCTCCTTATACATACAGCTCCGACCCAGAAGTTTGATAATGTTCTACCTGATGACTTCTTTGCGATGGACGTCATATAAGGTGAGGTGTCCGTAAACAATGTTAAAAGCAGGCAGACAGCCTGTATCTCTCCGCCCTCACCTGACCCTCTGCTCCACTTCAACCAAGGCATTCGGAGCATGTCTCTGTCCGAATGAGGGATCCATCGGAAGTGAAGATTGGGAACAGGATGGCGAAGGCCCGGCAGTACCCCTGGGGGACGGTGCGGCTGCAAAATGAGAATCGCCGCGTCTTCGTCAAACTGCTGATCAGAGTGAACATAGAGGACCTGCGAGAGCAGACTCGCCGACGTCATTATGAGCACTACCGCCGCTGCAAACTGAAGGAGATGGGATTCAAGGACACGGAAAGACAAACGACGCTGTACAACCTCCGCCAAGACCAACAGAGGGAAGCCATGTGGAGAAAGAAAGAGGCTCTCCAAGAAGAGAATGAGAGGCTACAGAAAACTGACCTAACTGGGAAGATTGAGTACCTCGAGGAGGAGTGCAGAAGAGCAACTGTCATGTCACATGATATTGTAGCAATTTCACCTCCCCTCGAGGTGTACGCTATCTAGCTAGATAGCGTTAGCTGCTGTTAACCGTGCTAATTCAACTACTACTAGCTACGACTATTAGCTACCTTGAACCAAATTGGCCACAGTCGCAGCTAACGTTACTATCTTGTTTTGTTTTTGCAGCTACTAGTAGTTGTGACTCAAACTTTGCGTAGAGAGACTAGCCTGTGGATGTTTATTTCTTTCTTTCTTTTTTAAATATTCATCTACATAAAAATGTTCAATCAAAAAAATACTTTAATCTGACAACAGAAAAATGATTAATGGACAGCAGCTAAACAGTGAGTGTGTGTGTGTGTGTGTGGAGCGCAGCTAACAAACGAGCTAACAAGCTTGCTAACGTTCGCTCACAGTAAATGTCAGTAGGAGAGTAATAGCCAGGGTCCAGGGGCTGTGTAGCAGCTTCCTGTCACCTCTAGCCCTCTCTGTGATCACACAATACAGTTATTAATGTTGATTTTGACAACTTTATGATCACCAAATACTGATTTAAGCAGCATCTCAGCATAACAGAGGAGGAGTCGTGTCATAGTTTGCATTTATACGTTAGCATTTATAAACCACAATCTAATCACTGTTTATGTTCATTCGGTTGTCTGACAACAGAAACAGAAAAGGTGATTAAATCAGCTAAACACGGAGTGTGTGTACATTAAAATGCAGTGTAGGTGAGCAGAGGTTTAACCAGCTGTCCGTTGCACTGCTCAACACATGTTGCTGTCATCAGCACTTTTTTTGTTTGCCGTACTACGAAAAGAAACGTTTCACCCAGTTTTCCATTGATTAGTTGTTTCCGTGTGGAAAATCTTGAGCAAAATATGTAGCTTTAAACAGCTTTTCCAGATTATTTAGCTCAGCGCGGATGTAGCCGACAAACGAACTAACAAGCTTGCTAACGTTCGTTCACAGTAAATGTCAGTAGGCGAGTGAAAGCAACCTGTTCTAATCCTGTGTTTTCAGTTTTAATACCTGAGCATTATAGCTCCATCACTGCAGATGCATGTGCTCACGTGATTGAGATATTTGTACAGAATGTATTAAAAGAAGAAGGGGATCCACTGGGACTGCATATACAGTGGAGGGATTTTCACTCCTGTCCCATCCCACTCCCACAAAAGTCTCCCGTCCCAATCCTATCAAAGAGTTAAAAAAAAATAAATCCCGTCTTGACTCCCGTCCCATCCTGTTCCCGATTTAATATACTAAATAAATCAGAAAATAGCGTTTTTTCATGTTAGAATTGCATATTTATATATAAAAACTGACCTGTGTTTCCCGGTGAAATTGACTCGCATCACACGGGAATCCCACAGGAAAACTGTCCCGTCCTGTCTAGATGGTGACCCAGGATTTGCTGAAACTCTCGCGACATTTAGGTTTTAGGCAACAAAACTACTTGTTTAGGGTTACGAACGCAC
>NZ_JBOFRG010000375.1:0-4174 GCF_051650885.1 Clostridium sp. | reverse complement strand
TTTCTGATATAAATGATTTACATGAGGCTGTGTCGACTATTACTTTGATGCTTTTACCGTTTACTTTTCCTTCAACAGCGATTTCTGTATTTGATTCAGAGTTTAATTCTTCAAAAACCAAATACTTATGAGTTTTATTCGCTTTATAACTGTTGTTATTTAAAGATTTATTAGTTTCGCCGTGAATCTTATCTTGCATGGGCCCGCAAGATTGCGTTTATTTATAGTTTTATTTGTGATTTAATTTATCACTGTAAACAAACAAATAAACAAAGTAGTTGTTGTTTGTGGCGAGAAAGTGTAGCACATGCGTGCTACGACACCTCCTCCCCTAGAAAAAAACCCGTGTCTCTTTTTATGTGCCTTTTGTTCACTCTAACTGTAGATCCCGAGTCTTTGTTGTTTACTATGAACGCGTCCGGAGCCACTTCACCTACTACCGTAAATCCGCCTATCCATTGAGCCCCGAGTTTACCACTTCCTGCTTCCCTAAATATCAGGACTCTATCTCCTATCCCAACGTGAGGGTTGGCCGTCTTCTTGCCCTTCTCTATCGCCTTTTTGTATGTATGAAATATCTCTCTTCTGCGGTTGAATAGGTCCTGTTTTGCAAATTTGATACCTTTGCGCGCCCACCTCGCGTCTGCCGTCGTCTCGTAGAAGGTGCCGTGTCTCAGGATGTACGGGGACGTACCGATGGCTCTGTTGTATGATAAATTTACGGCCAGTGTAGCCTTCTCAACCAGTGGGGCCCAGTGTTTCCGGCCAAAGTCTGAAATTTTCTTGAGTTTCCGCATAAGTGTCTGGTTAACCCGCTCGACGGCCCCCACGGTCTGGTGGTGGTAGGGTGATGAGTATACCCACGTGAATCCGTACCCTTCGGCTAGTTGCTGTATCTGCTTGTTCCCAAATTCCAGCCCGTTATCTGAGAGGATCCTCTCCGGTGTGCCATGCCGGTCTAATATCAGTTCCTTGATGGCTCTAACAATCTCCGCTGCTGATTTGTTCTCGATAACTCTCGTTTCAACCCACTTGGAAAAGTGATCGATGGCGACGAAGATGAATCTGCTACCACCGCCCTCGCAGATTCGACCCAGTAAATCCACTTCCCAGAGTTCATTCGGCCTGGATGTCTCAATGACACGGTTCTTCGTGTTGCTTAAAGCTCCCCCGCTCCTCAGACAGATGGAGCACTTCCGGCAAAATTCCTTGATGTCTTTGAACATATTGGGCCAGCGGTATCTATCGGCCATGTAGAAGGACATATTGTTACTCGACCCGTGTCCTAGTACCTCGTGCACCTCTTTCAGTATGGTCTCCTTATCCGGCGGCTCTTCAAAGCCGGCCAGTGCTACCTGCCTTTCCTCCCTTGGCGTGATCCGACTGGGTCCGTCCGCTACGTTCTCTTCCCCTTTCACGTATTCCGGTGTAAACGCGAACTCCTGTAGTCTGAGGGCCCATCTCAAAAGTCGACTGTTAGGGTTTCTGGTTTCCCATAGGTATGTTAGGGCCTTATGGTCTGTTCGTAATGTGAATTCCCTTCCTAGTAGGTAATGTCTAAAGTTCTCAATTCCTTTAACGACTCCTAGCAGCTCCTTGTCCGTCACCGAGTAATTCAGCTGGCAAGTTGAAAGTGTTCTGCTAAAGGCTGCGATCATTCTTTCTCTCCCTTTCTGATCCTTCTGTGCCAAGATGGCCCCTATACCTTTCTCGGATGCGTCGGTGGTGAGGATGAACCTTCCCTTCCTATCCGGCTGAGCCCTCTCCGTGTGTTCACCCATCAGTTTCCGTATCCTGTGGAATGAGTCTTTCTCCTGTTCCCCCCAGAAGATCTTTTTATTACTGGCCTTCTTTTCTCCTTTCAGTAGCGCGAACATGGGGGCTGCCTCCATGGCGAATCCGGGTATGAATTGGCGGCAGTAGTTTGCCAGTCCTAGGAACGATCGGAGTTCCTTTATAGTTGTGGGTGTCGGGTAACGTTGTATAGTTTCTACTTTTGCGGGATCGGCCTTGATTGTCCCTGCTGACACGATATTGCCCAGGATCTTTACCTCTGTCTTATAAAAGTGACATTTCTTCCTGTTTAGTGACAGGCCCGCTGCCCTCACTTTACCCAGAACCGTCCTTAAATGTTTCCTGTGTTCCGACTCATCCCTGGAGTAGATTATTATGTCGTCTAAATAGGGGATGACGAACTTCCTATTCTCCTTCCTGAATATCTCGTCCATCGCTCTCTGGAACGTGGCTGCTGCGTTGCAGAGTCCGAAAGGCATTCGGTTAAATTCGTATAGACCGCCTTTCCATGCGAAAGCTGTCTTCTCCTTGTCTTTTTCCTCCATTGCTAACTGGTAGTACCCCGATGTAGCATCCAGGGTCGAAAATACTGTTGCCTCCGCCAAATCGTCTAATATCTCATCTATCCTGGGTAATGGGTACTTGTCCTTTAAGGTTACCGCGTTAAGGGCTCTAAAGTCGATACATAGTCTCAATGTTCCATCCGGCTTACGAACCGGTACCGTTCTACTACACCACGAACTCTTGCTCGGCCTGATTACTCCTAGCCTTAGGTTCTTCTCTATCTCCTCCGTTATCTCCTTTTCGAAATGTATGGGGATTCTTGCGTTACGCTGAAAGATCGGTTTGCTATCCCCGGTGTCGATCTCGTGGCTGGCCGTGGTACATAGATTGTACTCACCTATCTCCGTCCTGAACAGGTCACCAAACTCTTCGTCGATGTTTTCCTCCTTCTTCCCTTCTTTCCTTATCTCCCACACTCTTGACTCTCCCTTCTTCAGTATCTTGAGGACTAACTGCGGTGTTTCCCACAACACGTCCACCCCCAGGATTATGTGTTTAGTGTGCTCCATCACGAGTGGTGAAAATGATACCTCCTCTCCTAATATGTCAATAGTCATGTGCCGTTGCCTTCCGACTATCTTTATCGGCTGCCCGTTCGCGGCCTTTATGATACTGGAGTAGGGTAACAGGTCTCGCTTCTCTTCTTCGATATCGTCTAACCCCACTATCGACACGTCTGCTCCCGTGTCTAGCAAACACGTCCTTTCAGTACCGCCATTCCTGGCTACCATCAGGAAGGGGTTTCCAATGCTACCCCTCCTACTACATAAACAGCTAAAATTTTTATTATCACCGATGTCCTCCCTGGTTTCCTCCTGCACCTGTGATCTTACGTCGTCTGCTTCACTTGCACTGTTGACTCCTCTGGTTGATCTTTTTCTTTCCTCTTGCAATACCTCCGTCAGTCTGCGGCAGTCCCTAGAAAAGTGTCCGCATTCTCCATGAATCGTGCAGAACTTCTTACCCGACTTATTTTTGTCGTCGTTTCTTCTTGGATGGTTCCTCTGGTAGCTTCTGTCCCTTCCGTTCTCGTATTTCCTCGTCTGCTCCACCCGTGCTAACAACTTGTCAGGGAAGGCGATCCATGCTACCTCCTCAGCTTTTTGAACGAATTCTTCCCAGCTCGTAGCCGCTACTGCCGTCTGGAAGAGTAATGCCTTGATCTCCATTGGTGCCTTGTTTACCACCATCTGTGCTAGTGCCGTCATGCTAATAAGGTTAGCGACCATCAACGTCGTAGCGTCCTTTAGTAGTTCCGAGAAGTCTTGTCTCGAAATTGGTGTTTGCGTGTTTAGAAACCTGCTGAGCGTCATGTCCGAGTTCCGTTGTGCTCCAAATCTCTTCTTTAACGCGTCCACTATCCCCTCCAGAGAAACGTTTTCAAGATCGTTTTGTATCGTTTGCGAGGCCCACGATAGCGCTTTCCCTCTAAGTGCTAAGATTATTACCTTGCTGGTTTCTTCCCCTGAAAGTCCACTGATCCTGCATATCATCAGTGTGTCCCTTAGCCACACCGTGACGTCCTCTCCCACCTCTCCCTCGAAAGGCTTGACAACTTTTATCGCTGTCGCCATGTTGTTATTTAAAGATTTATTAGTTTCGCCGTGAATCTTATCTTGCATCCCTCCGCAAGATTGCGTTTATTTATAGTTTTATTTGTGATTTAATTAATCACTGTAAACAAACAAACAAACAAACAAAGTAGTTCTTGTTTGTGGCAAGAAAGTGTAGCACATGCGTGCTACGACAATTTGATTTTTAAAAAATATTGATCTCATTTATTTATTATTTGATTTTTTAATATAATTGATCTTTT
>NZ_JBOFRG010000374.1:0-13020 GCF_051650885.1 Clostridium sp. | reverse complement strand
CATTTACTTTTAATTCTTCTTCGTTACAATCTTTATGCTCAACAATTTTTAAAACATCATTGTTTTCATCTCTTATTATTCTTCCATATCCTGTTGGATCTTCTACTAATGCACTTAATAAAGTTGCTTTGTTACCATTACCTTCATGGTACTCTATTAATTCATTTATAGTGGTTTCTTTAGTTAATGGAGCATCACCTGCAAAAACAAGTACAGTTCCTTTCTTTCCTTTTAAAAAGTCTGCTGCACATTTAACTGCATGCCCTGTTCCTAATTGTTCTTCTTGCATAGAATATGAAACATTTCTACTTTCTGTTTCCTTCTTCACTAGATCTGCGCCTTTTCCAATGATTACATTGATATCTTCTATACTAGCTTTTCTCATGTTATCTATTACATGATTAACCATTTCCTTTCCACACACTTTATGTAGAACCTTTGGTATATCTGATTTTATTCTTGTTCCTTGACCTGCTGCTAGTATTAACGCACACTTATACATTTTACCACCTCTATTTGCGATTTTTCCGAGATAAACTAGGTATTTTAAAAACCCTAATTTTATATCTATTTAATTATATTTCATAGAAAATTTCTTTTCAACCTTTCCATCTATTAACTTTCTTTATAAAACAAAAATAAAGGAGAAAAATCTCCTTTATTTTATAAATTTGAAGGTAACCTTACATTTTTACTTTTATTCAAAAACTTTCGATGGTCTTATATCAGATATAATTGATTCTTCAACTGAATGTAATTCTACTATTGAAATATATTCATCAACTAATTTCTTATTAGCTTCCTTGCTATCTACTAATACACCTATTCCTATAAGTTCACTATCAAACTCTTTTAATAAATCCTTTATTCCAAGTGCAGTTCCTCCACCCTTCATAAAGTCATCTATAAATACACATCTTGAATCCTTCTTCATTGCCTTCTTAGAAAGAGACATTTGTTGTAATCTTTTGCTTGTTCCTGATACATAGTTAATAGTCATAGTTGGTCCTTCTGTTACCAAACTATCTCTTCTTGCAATAACTAACTGAACTCCTAAATTTCTAGCCACTTCGTATGCAAGTGGAATTCCCTTAGTTTCAACAGTTATTATATAATCCACATTTTTATCATCAAACCATGCTGATATAATAGTTCCTGCCTTACTTATTATTTCTGGATTATACATAAGGTCTGTCATATATATTCTATTTCCTGGAATAACTCTATTTTCATCCTTTAATATACTACATAAATTTTCTGCAAATTCTGTAGCCATCCCCATTCCTACACTAGGAACATATTTTATACCACCTGATGCACCTGAAATAGTTTCAACTTTTCCCATTTCAAGCTTAGCTAAAATCTCTCTCACAATAACAATATCTTCACTTATAGTTGATTTAGCTGCATTTAACAACTCCGAAAATCTATTAAGTCCTATAATTTTATTAGGACTTTCAGTTAATATCTTTGTAATTGCTACTACTCTGCTATTTCTACTTAATTTCTCCATAAAAAAATCACCTTCACTATTTTATATTTACACGAATAATTTTTGTACTTTTTACACTTAATATTCATATTTTATTCTATATCATATTTTTTATCAAGTTTTCATTTCTTATTTTTAAAATTTTGCTCATTTTTTAATCAAAAACTTTAAATTTTCTATGTTTTAAAGAACTTTTTTAAAATAATATTCGTTTTGTTGTGTTCAATTCTCAAAAAATGTATATAATTATAAATGAATTAACTAGGAGAGGTGATTTTAATGTCATTTGATTTTATAAAAGATAAAGAAAAAAAAGTTCACTTTATAGGAATTGGCGGTATTAGTATGAGCGGTCTTGCTGCTGTACTTTTAAATAATGGTTTTAAGGTTTCTGGTTCTGATTCAAAAGAATCAAAGATAACTGAAAGTTTAA
Source organism: Clostridium sp. (assembly GCF_051650885.1). Classification (GTDB taxonomy): domain Bacteria; phylum Bacillota; class Clostridia; order Clostridiales; family Clostridiaceae; genus Clostridium. The sequence goes on along the minus strand of NZ_JBOFRG010000374.1, from coordinate 11,095 downwards.
AGTCTAAAGGAGCAGAAATTTACATTGGACACAAAAAAGAAAATCTTCAAAATGTAGATTTAGTAGTTTACACTGCTGCAATTCCTCAAGATAATCCTGAAATAGTTGAAGCTAAAGAAAAAAATATTCATTTAATGGATAGAGCCGAATTTTTAGGTTTAATAATGAAAGGACATAAATACAACGTTGCAGTTGCTGGTACTCATGGAAAAACTACATGTACTTCTATGATAACTAACATATCTTTAAAAGGAGAGCTTGACCCAACTATCCTTGTTGGAGGAGAGCTTGATGTAATTGGAGGAAACTATAGAATAGGAAGTAGTGATTATTTTGTTACTGAAGCTTGTGAATACAAAGAATCATTCTTAAAATTCTATCCTTACGTTGGTATTATATTAAATATTGATGCAGACCACTTAGATTATTATAGAGATTTAGACCACATTGTAGAAACTTTTAAAAAGTTTGGTGCCTTAATTCCTGAAGATGGTTATCTAATTGGATACAATGAAGACCCTAATGTGCGTGAAATTTTAAAAGAAGTAAAATGTAACACTTTAAGTTATGGTTTAGAAAATGCTGATGTAACTCCTAAAAATGTTGTTTTCAACAATAAAGGTTGTGCTACATTCACAGTAAACAAAAAAGGTGAAGATTTATTCGAAGTAAGTCTTAATATGCCTGGAACACACAATATTTTAAATGCACTTTCAACAATTTGTGTAGGATTAATATTTAACCTTCCTTATTCAAAAATTTCTGAAGGTCTTAACGAATGTGTTGGAGCTCATAAAAGATTTGAATATAAAGGCGAAGTTAATGGAATTACAATAATTGATGATTATGCTCATCACCCTGTTGAAATTAAAGCAACTATAAATACTGCTAAAAAAATTCCACATGAAAAAACTTATCTTGTATTCCAACCACATACTTATACAAGAACTAAAACTCTTTTTGATGAATTTACAACAGCTTTTGATGGAGTAGATGAACTTCTTTTAATGGATATTTATGCTGCTCGTGAAAAAGATACTGGTCTTGTTACATCTGATGAACTTGGAGATGCTATTAGAAAAACTGGACTTAAGTGTACTAATGTTCATTCACATAATGAAGCTGTAGATTATTTAAAATCAGTAGCAAAAGATGGTGATATGATTTTAACAGTTGGTGCTGGTGATGTTGTTATCGTTGGTGAGAAACTTTTAAATTTATAATAGAATAACCTTTACCTTAGTGCTTTGAATTTTTGTTATTCAAAGCACTTTTTCTTTGATATTTTCTAATTTTTTCCTCCCTTATAATGCTTTATTCATCTTTTTTCTACATTTTATTTGAAAAAATTTGTTTTTTCTTTAATTTTATTCAAAGTTAGTTTATAATTTAATTAATAAATTAACTTTTGAAACCTTTTATATAAACTATACATATTTTATACACTTTTTTAGTTATATTAGTTTTATCATTATATAAAATGTTTCACCTTAAAATATAATTATAAAGGAGAACTTTAATGAGTAGATTTATTGGGTTATTTGGTATTATCGCTATTCTTGGAATCGCCGTTCTTTTTTCTGAAAATAGAAAAAAAATCAACTGGCGTCTTGTAGCTACTGGTCTTGGACTACAAGTTATTTTTGGTTTCTTTATTTTAAAAGTTCCTGCTGGTGAGAGATTTTTCAATTTTGTCAGTCAAGGAATAACTAAAATTCTTGATTTTACTGCAGAAGGTTCAAAATTTTTATTTGGTCCTTTAATGGATACTAATACTATTGGTTCTATTTTTGCACTACAAGTTTTACCTACTATTATCTTCTTCTCAGCTTTAATGGGAATTTTATATTACCTAGGTATTATGCAGTTTATTGTAAAAATAATTGCTAAATTTTTCTGTAAATTACTTGGAACATCAGGTGCTGAAACATTAAGTGCTGTTGGAAACATATTTTTAGGACAAACAGAGGCGCCACTTTTAGTAAAACCTTTTATTAAAGAAATGACTCGTTCTGAACTTATGGCTATAATGGTTGGAGGAATGGCAACTGTTGCTGGTGGAGTTATGGCAGGATATGTTGCTATGGGTGTTAATGCCGGTGACTTATTAGCTGCAAGTATTATGGCTGCACCTGCTGGACTTATTTTAGCTAAAATATTAGTACCTGAAACAGAAGAACCAAAAACTAAAGATGTTAGTGGTATTCAAATTGAAAACTCTGCATCTAATGTTGTTGAAGCTGCTGCTAATGGTGCAAGCGAAGGTTTAGGACTAGCTTTAAACGTTGCTGCAATGCTTCTTGCTTTCGTAGCTCTTATAGCATTATTTAACTATGTAGTTGGTTCAATTGGTGGATTGTTCGGTGCTCCTTGGCTTAGCCTTCAATGGATTTTCGGAAAGATATTCTCACCACTTGCATTCGTTATGGGTGTACCTGGATCTGATGTTGCTACTGCTGGTAGCTTACTTGGACAAAAAGTTATGATTAACGAATTTGTTGCTTACTCTGAGTTATCAAAGAATATAGCACATGTTGCAGGATATCAAGTTCTTCAACCTAAAACTATACTTATATTAACTTATGCATTATGTGGATTTGCTAATATTAGTTCAGTTGCAATACAAATAGGTGGAATTGGTTCATTAGCACCTGAAAAGAAAAGCTTAATTGCTAAATTAGGATTTAAAGCACTTTTAGGTGGTGCACTTGCAACTTGTTTAACAGGAACAATCGCTGGGGTTTTATTCGCAGTTTAAATATTTAATATTAATAATCATTATGGAATTTTCCATAATGATTATTTTTTTACTCTTAAAATGGTAAATTTTCTTATTATTTTTTTGTTAATATCCAATTTTATGATTTTTCTCAAAGATTTAATTCTATTATAATGGTAATATAATACTATAAATCTTATATTAAAGGAGATGTTACAAATGAAAAAAATGACTATTGGAGATTATCTAATTCAAAGTCTTAAATCGTATGGTGTTGAGCACATTTTTGGTGTTCCTGGAGATTATAACCTTAGCTTCTTAGATCAAATTGACGATTTCAATGGAGTTGACTGGATAGGAAACTGTAATGAACTTAATGCTTCTTATGCAGCTGATGGATATGGAAGACTTAAAGGAATGGCTGCTATTACAACTACATTTGGAGTAGGAGAGCTTAGTGCCGTTAATGGTATTGCTGGTTCTTATGCTGAAAGTGTTCCTGTTGTAAAAATTGTTGGTATTCCATCAAGTAATGTTGTTGAAAATAGAAAGCTTGTTCACCACACTTTAGGTGATGGAGAGTTCTTTAGATTTAACGATATGTTTAAAGAGGTTACTGTAGCACAAACTATCTTAAACGAAATAAATGCAAAAGAAGAAATAGATAGAGTTTTAAGAGAATGTTCTTTACATAAAAAACCTATTTATATTGGACTGCCTGTAGATTTACCAAAAAAAGAAATCTTCGTTTCTGAAAAGACTACATATAATTTTGTAAGTGATGAAGCTACTTTAAACAAATTTATAAATAAAGTTTCGGAGCTAGTTGAAACTTCAAAAAAACAAATGATTTTAGCTGATTACCAGGTTGATAGAGAGAATCTTAACGACTCTGTTTTAAAATTTGTAGAAAAATCAAATTTACCTGTTGCTTGCCTTTCAATGGGAAAAGGTGTTATAGATGAAACTCATAAAAACTTCATTGGAATATATAACGGTTCTTTAAGTAATGAACATATAAATTCATTAGTTAAAGAGTGTGATTTAGCATTTCTATTTGGAGTTAAGCTTACTGATTCTGTAACAGCTGGATTCAGTTATGTTAATAAATCTACAATTTTAGTAGAGGTTCATCCTTTATATTGTAGAATTGGTGAAGCTTTGTTCAATAACATCTTAATGAAAGATGTTTTAGATGCTTTAGCTAATTTAGATATTAAATTCTCAGCTAATACAACACCTTCAATTACAACTTCAGCTAAATTTATTCCTACTGATGAGAGCTTAACACAAAATAGATTCTTTAAAGCAATTGAACATTCTCTAAAGGAAAATGATATATTAATTGCAGAGCAAGGAACTTCATTCTTTGGTGCTTCTGAAATAAATCTGAAAAAAGGATGTACTTTTATTGGACAACCTTTGTGGGGTTCAATTGGATATACTGTTGGTTCACTTCTTGGAACTCAACTTGCAGATACAAGCAGAAGAAATATTCTTTTAGTTGGTGATGGTTCATTCCAATTAACTGCACAAGAAGTTTCAACAATGATAAGAGAAGATTTACACCCAATAATCTTAGTTATAAACAATGATGGTTATACTGTTGAAAGATTAATTCATGGTCCTAAAAGAAAGTATAATGATATAAATATGTGGGATTACTCTAAATTAGTTTCTGTTTTTGATATGACTGGTGATAGAAGTATTAGTTTAAAAGTAAAAACTGAAAATGATTTAATAAATGCCTTTAAAAAAGCAGATGAAAATACTGATAAATTAATCTTTATGGAAGTTTTTATGGATAGAATGGATTCGCCTGAACTTCTTGAAAAATTAAGTGTTTTATTCTCTAAACAAAATAGTTATTAATAGCAAAAAGAACTTGGTGAAAATCACCAAGTTCTTATTTTTTATAATTTTGACCAAGAATCATCGCTTCCTGGTGTAGTATTTGTCCACCATTTAGCTTTATATTTTGCTCCATTATATGAAACTACTGTTCCACCATTGTATGCTTTTCCAGGTACATAAACTTCTACTCCATCTGCTCCAATTTCTGGTGTTACTTCCCAAGCAGAACTCTTATCTGGAGCTTCTCCTCTAACCCACCATTTAGCAGTATATTCCTTACCTTTATAAATTACTTTATCTCCAGCATTATATATTTTGTTTGCATCGTAAGTGTCTCCTGGTACTGGTGGTTTTTCACCTTCAACAGTGATAACACAACTTTCTGTAGTAGTTTGTCCTTTTGAATCTGTAACAGAGTAAGTTAATATATAATTTCCTGCTTTAGTTGTATCAACTTCTCCATCAACTTTTATTTTATTTGTTAAAACTCCATCTTCTTTATCATTTGCAGTAATCCCTGCCATTTTATCAAAGCTTGAGTTTAATTTGATAGTTCTATTTTTAACTCCTGTAATAACTGGTTTTTCATCAACTACTGGAGCATTTTCTTTAACTGTAATAACTCTTTTTGCAGTAGCTTTTAGTCCTTCTTTATCAGCTACTTCATAAGTTAAGTTATAAGTTCCAGCTTTTGTTGTATCAACATCTCCAGTTACTTTTATTTTACTAGTTAAATCTCCATCTTCTTTGTCAGTAGCCTTAACTCCTGCCATTTTATCAAAGCTTGAGTTTAACTTAATTGTTTTATTCTCAACACCTTCTAAAACTGGTGCTGAATTGTTTGGGATTTCTCCTCCACCTTTTCCAACTGGCTTACAACCATTGAAAGTTACATTTTTAACTCCACCAAAGCAAAGTCCTATCATACCTTGTAATTCAGTAGTTGCACCTGGATCAATTCCTTGCCATCCAGCTGTTTTTATAGTTATAGTTGTAAAATCTCCATTATTAGTTTGTTCAACAGTTCCACCCCAAGGTGATTTAAACTCTGCTGATTTTGGTAAATCAAATGATAATGTCCATCCACCCTCAATTTTCTTGTCAGTGTGATTTGTTATTTTTAATGAGTAAGTGTAGTTTGGATGGTCATATACTCCACCAAAGTTAACATCTACTCCTATTTCAGGAAGACCAACTGTTGTATCATCTGATGTAGATACACAATCACCCATTTTATCTAATCCTGATTTAAGTCTCTTAGTTAAGGTATCTCCGAAAGTATATTTACCTTCATTTGTATTAGTTGAACCTTCTACATAATTTGGGTTAATTCCGTAATCACCATTCATTACCCAAATTAAAGCTCCACCTAAATTTTTATCTTCTATATATTTAAGTCTTTCATCAATTGATTGCTCATTTTCATATGATAAAAATACCTTTTCTTTATCTTGCCAAAGATGAGGAACTTTTCCTGTATCATCCCAGTGTACGTTCATGTTAGCATCTGACTCTTCTAAGTTCTTTAAATGCCATAATGGATTAGCACCTGCTGGTTCTAAAACACCATCTCCATTTAAATCATCACCCCAGATGTTATATTTTCCAGTTGCTGGAGTTTTACTTTTCCCATGAAGACCAGTTCCATCTCCACCTTGAACATTTTCCCATCCTCTACTATAGTATGGAATTCCCATTAATATTTTTTCTGGAGGAAGAACTCCTCTGTAATACCTATATGCCCAGTCCATACCTAACACTGGCATTAACATTTGTGATGTCTCGTTGTCTTTTGGATCTGGATAAATATTTGCTAAGTTTTCAACATATTCATTCCATCCACCGTGGAAGTCATAAGACATTACACTTAAAAAATCTAAGTTTTTAGCATAACTATTATCTGATACTCCACCAAGTACCCATGATGATGCAGTTACTGCTGCAGTTAAAAGATAATCTTTTCCATCTTCTTCTGAAGCTTTGTCAATCTTTTCTCTTAACACTTCCATCATTTTATTATATCTTGCATTTATTGTTTTTCTTCTTGGTTCTGATAAATCAAAATCATCTGGATTTCCTGATTGACTTGTTGATGATGGATATTCAAAATCTATGTCCACTCCATCAAATCCATAATCTCTAATAAACTTTACACATGAATCTGCAAAAGTATTTATTCCAGCATCAGTATCAAGCATAGTATAGAAGCCTCTAGAACCTGCCCATCCACCAATAGATATTAAAAGGTCAACATCTGGATACTGTTTTTTCATAACTTGCATTGCATTGAAATGCCCTTTGTATGGAAGATTTTTATCAAGTTCAATCTTCTTACCCTTATGAATTAATTCATAATCTTTAAAATCTTCTTCTATTGCTGAATGTTTGTCCCCAAAAGCTATTTTGTTAGTTGCAGGATCAATCATGGCAAAAGAATATTGAATATGTGTTAACGAGTCCCATTGAAGATCAGCTACATCAAAGTATCCTTGTGCTTCACTTTTATAGGCCCACTCTGGAAAATAACCAACTACTTTCCTTTTTAAGTCTTTCTTCTCTGAAGTAACCTCAGCTTCAGCCTTATCTTGTGTAGGATTTGCATTAGCTGTACCCGTTGTACTAAATATTGATAACGTTAATGCTAATGCCATTGTTGTTGAAATTAGTTTCTTTAAATTACGAAATTTCATACAATTCCCCCTATACATTATTAATTTGTTAAAAATACATTACAAATTTATTATAACTTGTATTTCAAATTATGAATAGTACTTTTTTCCATTTATTTAAAGGTTTTCATATATTTTTAACGTCATTTTTCTTAAAAATTTGACAAATAAAAAGAAACTTGTCGTTTCAAGTTTCTTTTTATTCTTCTTAATTTTTGTCTTCCTGCCAAAGGCTAACTGCTTCACGTGGATTCCATGCCTCTTGTGAGGTATGCGCTTGCAAGCATTTATATCTCGCTTCTTTATATATAACCTTATCGCCCTCTTTATACTCCTTCCCATTTTTGTTCCACTCATATAATTCCTCACCAGTTATATCTGAATTTCCATCTGTTTTTACTTTTGCATAATTTAAAGCCTTAACTATTTTCTTATCTCCCATAACTAATTCAAGAGTATAATCATATGCCATATCTTTTTTGCAATTAGCTAAACTATATATTTTACTTTCATTCCCCTTTGATATTGTTCCATCTGCTACAACTTTATCAAATTCTTTAAGTACAAATTTTATATCTCCTTCAACCTCTGATTTAAGGACTAAAAAATCATTCTTTTCTTCAAATATTATATTGCTTTCTTTAAAAGCCTCTTCCTCAACTTCAATTTGTGGTTTCTCATTTTCTTCTACTTCTTTACTCCCACATCCTACACTAAAAAATGATACTACTATTAACCCTAATAAAATTAACCCTCTTCTCATATTAAATTTAACTCCTCTCATCTCCCATAGTTTCTTTAATACTATATATTCTATTTCTATTTATAATATCCTTTTACAAATACTATAGTTGTCATATCTTCTTCATAGACACCTATCCCATATTTTTCAGACACAAATTCCCCCTCATTAATCTCTAACTTACTATCTATATTTTTCAAAGTATCTAATCTTTCTTTATAAGTTCCCTTCAATAAATCATTTACCACTACTATACTTATTTCACTTGTAAATTCAAAAGCTTCAACCTTTTCATTTTCATCATAAAAAGCTACAAACATTCCATAATCCTGTGCCTTTTTCCCTTTAACTTTTTCAAAGTCAACTGGTGTTTTCATTTCTGAAAATCCTTTTCCTCTATATTCATTTGCTATATTCTGAACCTCTTCTTTTTTCATTCCTAGCTTGAAATTTCCAACACCCTTGTAAGAATCTAATTCTAAAACTCTTAATCCGTCACAGTTTTCTGATATTATATCTTCTCTTTTAAAATGTATTTTTTCTCCACCAAGACTTGTAAAATCATAATTCACATATACTAAATTAGGTACTAACCTAAATGTTTCTCTAGCATTCATATAGGCTACTTTTCTATAATCTTTTAAAAACTCACTTACCTCTTCTTCCTCTATTCCATTTTTATCATAAAAAACACTTATTCCTAAAGGCAATCTATCTGTATGAAGTTCTATGCTTTTATAAAAAATATTCCCTGGCAAGTTATTTGCAATCCCTACCATTGCCACATTATCTCCTACCTCGCTTTCTTCAAATGCCTCTAGTCTTTTTGTATCAATTTCCATTATCTCTTTAGTTTCACTCTGTATATTTCCTTCAAGTAGATTTTGTTTATCATTACACCCACTTAAAATTAATAAACTGCAAAACATTATCCCAATCTTAATTATTTTTTTCATAAATTTTCCCCCTCATTTATCTCAATATTTTTATTCTGCTACTTAAATATTATTCCCTCTATATCTATAACTCTATTTTCAAAAAAATAGGTAATCAAAAAATTTTTTTGATTACCTATCTTTATCGAATTTTATTTAAATTACTTTATAACTGTTAGTTCTTTAGTTACTTTATTTAATCTTTCATGCCCATCTTTTGTTACAAGAACTAAATCCTCTATTCTTACTCCAAAATCATCTTTTATATATACTCCTGGCTCAACTGAGAATATCATTCCTGGCTGAAGTACCTTGTCATTTATTCCACTTACATCTCCAAAGTCATGACAGTCAATTCCTATACAATGTCCTGTTCTATGTGTGAAATATTCACCATATCCATTTTCAGTTATATATTCTCTTGCTGCATTGTCTATATCACTAAATTTAGCTCCTGGTTTAACCATTTCAATAGCTCTTTCATTTGCAGTTTTTACTATTCCATAAATTGATGCATGTCTTTCCTTTGGTTCTTCTCCAAAGAAAATTGTTCTTGTCATATCTGAGCAATAACTTTTATAAACACATCCCATATCTATAACAATACTATCTCCATTTTTAAGCTTTGTATCATCTGTTCCATGATGTGGGTCAGCTCCATTAGGACAAAATGCAACTATTGGACTAAATGAGAATTTATTTGAACCATTCTTCTCATATAATTCTTTTAAAAGATTTACACACTCAAGTTCTGTAATTCCTTCTTTTAAGTATCCCCAAAACTCTTTCATTGTCTTATCATTTATCTTAGATGCTTCTTTCATAAATTCAATTTCTTCTTCATCTTTAACCATTCTAAGTTCATCAATTATAATAGATGAATTTTTATATCCCTTTGCAGCACTCATCTCCATTAATGAAATTAAATAATGTGATGGCCACACCTTATCTATTCCTAAATCTTCATTTTTATCTATATATTCTGCTAAAACCTCTACTGGTTTATCTGTATCCTCATACCAAACTATGTCTACCCCTAAATCTTCTGTTACTGGGAAAAGCTTGTTATTTACTAATTTATGTTCACCATTTTCTTTAACTAATAATACAATCATTCTATTTCCTGGATGAAACCACTTTCCTGTTAAATAAAATAATGATGATGGTGATGATACAACCATTTGGCTTAAGCCTTCTTCCTTCATTCTTTGAACTACTTTATTAATTCTACTTTCCTTCATAACTGTCCTCCTATTGTTTTTATTATTTTATTCTTAATTACTATTATATCACCTTTAATCACTTTTAATATAATGCTAAAATAAAGGTATACACAATTTATATTAAGTTTATAGTAATTTAAGGAGGTCCTTAATATGAGAATTGCAGTAATATCAGATATTCATGGGAATATTTATTCCTTAATGAAGGTCTTTGAAGATATAGATGAAAATAAAGTAGATAAAATAATTTGTTTAGGTGATTTAGTTGGATATGGTCCACACCCTAATGAAGTAATTGCATTAATTAGAAGAAGAGAAATCCCTTGCATTAAAGGAAATTATGATGCCTCAGTTTGTGATGGTGATTTTACTTTTATAAGAGATAATGAGATAAACTCTTTTTCATTACCTTGGGCTGTTGAAGAAACTAGAGTTTCAAATAAATATTATTTAGAAAGCTTACCTACTGAATATAGACTAACAGTTGGGAAACGTGAAATTTTATTTGTACATGGAAGTCCAAATTCTTTAACTGAATATCTTTTTGAAGATGGAAGTAACACTGAAGAAATCATGAAAAATTTAAATGCAGATATTTTAGTATGTGCACATACTCATATTCCATCATGTAAAATGTTTGGTGACAAGCTATTTATAAATGATGGAAGTGCTGGAAAACCTAAGATAGGAACACCTGATGCAACTTATTGCCTATTAGACATAAATGAAGAAACTGGTGAAGTTAAAGTTAAATTCAAACATGTTGAATATGAATATAAAAGAATAGTTAAAGATATGACTATGTTAAAATTTCCAAATAAACTAATTCAATCTTATGAGCTTGGAAAAGAAATTTAATTTATTTAATTAAAATAAATAGATACGGGATAAAAGCTTCCCGTATCTATTTTAATTTGATATCACCTTAAACTCATACCCATTCTTTTGAAAAT
>NZ_JBOFRG010000373.1:0-4011 GCF_051650885.1 Clostridium sp. | reverse complement strand
AGGCCTCCATTATCCTTGCAGCCTCGGGTGTATTAGGCTGCAGTCTTGACACGCTGGACTCATTTAGTGGCACTGGGAGTTTGAAACCACTATGAACAGTCCTTCCGTTCTCAAGAAGATCTGCTGCTATTCCAGTTGTGGCCATCTTGAAAGTAGACTTTGTCGTAATACTTGGTGTTTAAAAATATATATTATTTTTAACCCATGCAAGAATTAATAAATAAACAAGTTGACATGGCGACGGCGACGAAAATCGTAAAAGACTTCAATGGAGAGGAAGGAGAGAACATAACTAGTTGGTTGCGAGATACCATCTTTATAGCAAAGACCTGTGACTTAGACGAGAAATTAACCATAAAACTTATCTACTTATCTCTCAAAGGTGACGCACTCTCGTGGGCCTCACTCACTTTTAAAGATTATCGGGAGATGGAACTGAATTCGGTTATTAATAGCTTAAAGAAAAGATTTGGAAGCACACATACAGATTTAAAGATCTTGGATGAGTTTTTTGGTCTTAATCAGATGAACAAGATAAAAGATTATTTTAAATTATGCAGACTAGGGAACACCGTAGTAGAATCTAAAATGTTGAATTATAAAGCGGTCATGGACATCATAGTGGCCAAAGCCCCCTCATCTCTAAAAGCCTTTCTGTTTGATTTTTCTTGCAAATGCCAAGAGTGGAGTGAATTCCTGAGGCGAGCAGAGGAAATGGCCTGGATAGCCTTCCCTATAAAAGAAGATAAGACCGAACTTATCTTAGAACCCGTAAACACGAATAATTTTAAGGAATATAAAAACAAAACAAACATCAATGAAACCTCTAGACATGCCCCACAAGATGAAAAAAAATTCATTGTAAGCAACAAAATGATCAACAGTTGTCTAAAAAATCCTTGCTTCGTTCAGTTAAAATTCGGTGATGAATACTATAGAGCATTAATAGACACAGGAGCTGATGTGTCAATCATACCATGTCATGTAATTAAAAAATCGAACATACAGCTTTATGACTCGTCAATGAGAATAAACTCGGCGTGCGGAAATGCCTTGGACATTATGGGAAGAATCAACAAGATTGATTTCTTAATTGGAGGAGCAAGGATCTCTACATCAGCTTATGTAACCCGGAACAAGCCAGAATATATAATCTTAGGAATAGACGCCATAACAAAACAACCGGCCATACTGGAATATCTGGTAAAGAAATTAATTAGTCCAGACAAATCTAAATCTCTGGTTAACAGAGTGAATTATATCTCGATAGAAGAAAAATATCATGACATGTTCAAGACAGAAATATCGGAAATGACGTTGTGCAACAGAGGTAAACACGAGATTGAAACAACATCGGATAAACCTGTATACCAGAAAAATTATAAAATTCCTATACACTTCGAAAAAGAAATCTCAGACCAGATACAGAAGAATCTAGAGCTTGGGGTTATTAGAAATAGTAAAAGCCCGTGGAACAGTCGAATAGTCCCTATAACAAAACCAGATGGCTCTCTCAGAATGTGTATAGATTACAGAGAACTTAATAAGGTGACAATAAAAGATAAATATCCTTTGCCTCGCATAGATGAAATATTAGACGATCTCTCAGAAGCGTGCATATTTTCAACGCTAGATGCAACATCTGGCTACTACCAAATAGCAATGGACGAAAAGGATAAAGAAAAGACAGCATTTAGTTGGAGAGGTGGACACTATGAATTCAATAGGATGCCCTTTGGTCTATGTAATGCTCCAGCTACTTTTCAAAGGACAATGGACTCAATATTCGTCAAGGAGAATAGAAAATTTGTTATACCATATCTCGACGATATAATTGTATACTCAAAGAATCACCAGGAACACAGAGAACACTTAGAAATAGTGTTCGGCAGGCTCAAGGCAGCGAATATAGCGCTTAATAAAAAGAAATGTCACTTCTTTAAGGATGAAATTAAAATACTAGGAAGTATAGTTACGAAAGATTCAATAAAACCAGACCCGGAAAAGGTTTCGGCTATATCGAACTACGAGGAGCCCAAGAACGTATCCGCGTTAAGATCATTTTTAGGGTTAGTTAATTATTGTAGAGAATTCATCCCAAATTTATCGTCCTTAGCGGCGCCCTTGAATGAATTTTTGAAGGGAGAATCCAAGAGAAGTATTAAGAAAATAACGCTCGGAACAAAAGGTAGAGAGGCATTCAAGATTCTAAAACAACAGCTCACTATCAATACACTAAGATATAAACCCGATTTTAAAAAACCATTCATATTAACAACCGATGCCTCGGAAAACGGAATAGGCGCAATATTAACCCAGATTGGAGAAAACGATAAAGAAAGATTTGTAAGTGCCTTTAGCAAGAGTCTCGAGAAGGCACACAAAAATTATTCTACAACAGATAAAGAATTATTAGCAGTTGTTAAGAGCATAGATCATTATAGAAATTATCTTTTGGGAAAAGAGTTTACACTCAAAACAGATCACAAATCTTTAACATATCTCTGGGAAACAAAGAATCCAACCAGTAGAATTTTGAGATGGGCTATGAAACTGCAGGAATATTCATTCGTTCCTACATACATTGAAGGAGAGAAAAATGGGGCAGATGGGCTCAGTAGACAAGGAAGTGAAACGATCAATATAAATAGTGTAGAAGCAGAAGAATTCTCCCCGGAAGTTAAGTTGAAAATCCTTCAATCATACCACGTAGAATCAGGACATGGTAGCTCAAATACAATGAAATTTATGATAGCAAAAAGATACAAATGGAAATCATTGAACAAAGACATCGAGGACTTCGTTAGCAAATGTCAAACCTGCCTTAAATCGGGGTATCCTCTTAGAAACACAAAAAATAAGGTCATTCAATCCGATAGGCCCAACGAATTATGGGAAATAGATTTAATTGGCAGAATCGCAGACAGTTCTGGAGGTAATTGCTTCATATTTATAGCCGTGGATCATTATTCTAAATGGGTCGAGACCAAAGTCATAAACTACAAAACAGGTACAGCTATTGTAGATGCAATCCAAGAGAAAATTTTGGACAAACATGGCATACCAGCTAGAATTTTAACAGATAATGGTCTGGAATTTTGCAATAAAGAGGTCAAGGCATTAGCAGATAGAAATGGGATAAGTTGGGGTTATAGCTCCCCAGAACATCATCAGACTGTGGGCGCAGTAGAGCGCGCAAATCAATCCCTTATGAACATACTCAAGAAAGTAACGGAATTTGGAGAGACTAGCTGGAAACGACAATTAGATAACGCAACTAGATGTCTTAACTACGCATTTAACAGAAGCATTGGAACATCTCCTTACATCTTAAAACATAATAAACTTCCCACGTTACCAGTTGATGAGGAATTAAACCAGCAAGATGTCACTTTCTCAGCAGAGCAACTAAGTAAATCAAGAGATGATAACTTCGAAAAATATAAAAAAGCTATTGTAAAAGGTCAGGTAGAAATAACAAAAAGATTAAATATTGACGACAAGGTGTTAATATACAAGGAAAACCCAGTAGGAAAATTCAGCTGTAATTGGGAATCAGGATATACAATTACAGATATAATCCTTCCAGACGCTTACCTAGTCAAAAAGAATAACAAGATATATCGACTTAACAAATCACGAGTCAAACTTGACTCTTCAATTTAGGAGGAGAGGTGTCGTAATACTTGGTGTTTAAAAATATATATTATTTTTAACCCATGCAAGAATTAATAAATAAACAAGTTGACAAGATTTACAACAATAGTTACTACGTGGGTATTAAATGCACACCGGCGGAGTCAAGGATCGATGAGACAGGGACTTTCATAATAGAAAATGGCCGAAAAGGGCAATATCAAAAGCAATTTGTTTAGAGAAAGAGGGAAACCTTATAGTCGGTAAAAAAGTCAGGATATCTACGAAGAAATAAAAAAAAGGATGTATAAATTTGAGTGTTGTAGAAGCCATGTCAATGGTTTCGTAGTTGGTTTACAAATGGTTTCTAGAAAA
>NZ_JBOFRG010000372.1:0-3351 GCF_051650885.1 Clostridium sp. | reverse complement strand
TTTTTAATAGGTTCAATATGCTTGTATGTATTTTATAAATTGTTGAAAAAAAATAATATAGAAGATTTTCAAATAATTGGATATTTAGTAGTTTTATTTTTTAGTGCCATAATTAGAGTCATATTTATAGGACAAGGATATATTTATATATTTATTGCAAATACTCTTAGAATGTTAGCATATTTTTTAATATATGAGGGGATTTCAGAAAAAATATATAGCATTGAAATAAATGAATTAGAAAATAATTTAAGAGAAACTAAAAAAGAAACTAAAAAGATAAATAATAAAATAAAAACAAGAAGAACTATAATTGAAGAATTAAATAAAATGAAGAAAAGAGAAGAAGCGTATCATTATAATATAATTGATAGTTTTAGTGAAGGAATATTGATAGAAGGAGAGACTATCAATTATGTAAATAAAGCAGCTATGGAGTTGTTTGGAATTCAAAGTTCACATGAATTTAAAATAAAAGATTTAGCACAAGGAAGATTAGAAGGGGTTGAAAATGGAACGCGTATAAGACTAGAGTTAAATGGTAAGTTAGTAAATATTGAAATTCATATTTCAAGAATACAAGAAGGAATAAGAATTTTTTATATAAAAAAATTAGATGATATTTTAAAATATGAAAAATCATTAAGAAAATATGAAAGTTATATTAGAAAAGAAAATGTGAAAAATGAATTTTATGCTAATATAAGTCATGAATTAAGAACACCAATTAATATAGTTAGTTCAGCATTAGAAGTAAATGAAATACAGTTAAAGAAAGAAGACTTAGATAAAATAGCTTCAAATAATGTTTTAATTAAAAAGAATTGTTTAAGGCTAATACGAACTATAAATAACTTTATTGATGCTAGCAAAATATCAGAGGGATACCTAGTGTTAAATAAAAGAAAATATAATATTGTAGAAGTTGTAGAAGATGTCGTACAAGCAAGTGCAAGGTATATTGAAGATTATGATATGGAGATAATTTTTGATGCAACAGAAGAGGAATTGGTGGTTAGTTTAGATAGAGATCTCATAGAAAGAGCAGTACTAAATCTTTTATCGAATAGTGTAAAATATAGGGAGCGAAAAGGTGAAAGAATTGATGTTGAAGTTGTAAAGTATGGGGATTATGTTTATATAATTGTATCAAATGATGGAACGAGAATAGATAAGATAGAAGAAAAAAATATTTTTGAAAAATTTAAAAAGTTAGATAACGGATTAAATAGAGAAAATGAAGGTAGTGGACTTGGATTATACTTATGTAGAGAAATAATAGAGGCACATAATGGTGAGATACGATTACATTCTAATAATCATATGAAAAATGAATTTGTAATAAAACTTAAGATGGAAAAAGGTGAGAGTAAGGTTGATATAAATAGAAATATAAATAGCTTAGAAGAAAAAGTGCAAATAGAATTTTCCGATATAAATTAGAGAATAAATCTAATGATTAACGTATAAAATATTATGAGAGTAATATTTTAGGAGATGTTAAATGAATATTTTTAAAGTAGATGGGAAATTTGAATTAAAACCATTTATAATAGCAGTGTTAATACCGATTGTAGGAGGATTTTTATCTTCATTTATAAGTGGAGGAAATAGTAAGGCTATTTATTTGAACTTAGTAAAACCGCCATTATCACCACCAGGATGGATATTTGGAGTGGTTTGGCCAATATTATATTTATTAATGGGGATAGCATCCTATAGAGTTTATATGAAGGAAAGGAAAATGGAAGGTAAAAATAGTATTTTCATTTATGGAATACAATTAATCTTAAATTTTCTTTGGTCCATATTATTTTTTGGACTTAGATTATATGGTGTAGCTTTCTTAGAGTTAATAGTATTATTAATATTTATTATAATAACCTTTATAAAGTTCTATAAAACTGATAAAATTGCAGGATTTATGATATTACCATATCTTTTATGGACTATCTTTGCAGGATACTTAAGCTTTGGAGTTTGGTTTTTAAACGAAATGTAATTTCATTTGGAATTTTAAAAGATTAATAGTATAATTTTAAGATAACCTTCTTTTTTAGGAGGTTTTCTTAATTTGCATAGTAAAACTATGTGTAGAAATGTTTAGGAGCTGATAATTTGAAAAAAGTTATAATAGCAGAAAAACCATCAGTAGCTAAAAATATTGCAGATGCATATAAAATAAAAGGAAGAAAAGATGGTTACTTTGAAGGGGAAGATTACATAATAACTTGGGCATTTGGTCACCTTTTGCAACTTTATGATGCAAAGGATTATGATGAAAATATGAAAGGGTGGAGAATGGAGAAGTTTCCATTTATACCTGAAGAATTTAAATACAAAGTAAAATCAGATGGATTAAATAGAAATATTGAAGATAAGGGAGCTAAAAAGCAACTTAATATAATAAAAGGTCTTATAGGAAGAGATGATGTAGATGGAATAATTTCGGCAACAGACTTTGACCGCGAAGGGCAAGTTATTGGGGATGAAATTTTCTTATATTTAAATAAAGGAAAGCCAGTTTATAGATTACTTCTTAATGAATGGACAGAAGCAGAAGTGAAAAAGGGAATGCAAAATCTTAAAGACAATAAAGAAATGCAATCACTTCAAGATGCAGGAATAGGAAGACAATGGGCAGACTGGATTATTGGAATAAACCTTACCTCAGTTGCAACTATAAGATATAAGCTTAATAAAGATAATAAAATTTTAAATATAGGAAGAGTATTACTTCCAACTCTTAAAATTATATATGATAGAGATTTAGAAATAGAAAACTTTAAAGCAAGCACATATTATAAGCTTGTAGCAAACTTTAAGACAGCAGAAAATAAAGAATATGAAGGTCTTTATTATTTAGATAACTCAGAGAAGTTTGAAAATAGAAATGATTTAGCAGTTATAGGAAAGGCTATTGAAAATAAAAAAGGAAAGATAGTTTTAAAAGAAACTGAAAAGAAAAAAGATTATCCACCATTTTTATTTAATCTATCAAATTTACAAGGTCATGTAACAAGTAAATATAAAGGATGGACGTCAGATAAAGTTTTAAAGGTTGCACAAAGCCTTTATGAAAAGAAGTTTATAACATACCCTAGAACTGGAAGTATGGCACTTGAAGAAAGTTTAGTTGATAGAACTAGAAAGGTTTTAGAAAACATAAAGAAGGGACTGCCATATGAAGATCAAATAAAATTCACTAAAAGTAAAAGAATATTTGATAATAAAAAGGTAGAAAGCCATAGTGCCATAGTTCCAACTTATATGAAGCCTAATGGTTTAAGTGCAGATGAAAAGATAGTTTATAATGCAGTTAAAAATAGATTTATAATGCAGTTTATGCCT
>NZ_JBOFRG010000371.1:0-1742 GCF_051650885.1 Clostridium sp. | reverse complement strand
GCTACAGGTAGAATCATGAGATGGAACCTGTTTTTACAACAATTTGTATACAAAATTGAATATATCAAAGGCTCTAAAAATGTTCTTGCTGACTCACTTTCAAGAAATTTAGAAGAAATTAACAGTGTATCTTTCGTTGGTGAACAGGAAATAAAACAGAGGAAAGATGTTATAAGAAGGTGCCACATTGAGGCGGGTCATGCAGGAGTGATCCCAACTTACAGATTGTGTTTGGATAATTATCTCTGGAAGAATTTGTACAAGGAAATTAAGGAAGAGATTGAGGACTGTGAGGTTTGTAAAAAATTTGCTAAGCCAAAGGCTAACATTCAGAAGTGTAGGCTAAGTTTAAAAGAACCTTTTTCACGAGTAGGAATAGATATTGTTGGTCCGTTACCGAGAACACCTCGTGGTAATAAATACATCATAGTAGCAACAGATCATTTAACTCGTTGGGCTGAAGCCCGAGCTGTTAGAACGAAATCATCAAAGGAGACAGCTTTGTTTTTAATATCTCTTATTCAAAGGCATGGTCAACCTGAAGAAATTTTATCGGATAGAGGGAAAGAATTCTTAAATTCGACAATAGTGGCGTTGTGTAGTCTGATGAATATTAAGAAATCGTTTACATCAGCATACAATCCAAAATGTAACGGAGCAGTGGAACGATTCAATCAAACATTAATCGGAAAACTAATGAAGTGTGTGAACGGTAAAACAGATGAGAGGGATGAATATTTGGATACCGCACTGTTTGCATATAGAGTTAGCCCAAGATCAGGAGGCAAACCGTCTCCATTTGAATTATTGTATGGTCGAAAACCCAAAATCGATTTGAACTGTATGGAAAACGGGGTGGAGAGTTTAAATGAAGATAACCAGCTAATATTTGAAAGACTTAAAGCATCTCTTACAGCGTTACATGATCAAGAAAGGTCCCTTCGGGAAAAGGAAACGAGAAACATAAAAAAAGGGGTCCCAGGGGACGATCTGTTGGTAGGGTCGACGGTTCTAAGGAAAAAACTTCATGAAGAAAGGGAGAATAAGTTAGACTATAGGTGGAAAGGACCATTTTGTGTAACCAAGAATCTAGGAAATGGTGCATATCATATTATAGATTTCAACGGAGAAACTTTCACAGTGAATAGAAAGGATTTGATTGAATACGACAGGATGGATGATAAACTGTGGAGCAGGAATTTAAAGGAGGGGAGGATGTTAGACAACTCACAAACTTGGGCAATAAGATTACCAAGATGTGAGTAACTAACTTGTCCCTTTCTTGTCTTCTAAGAAACATTCGGGAATTCTATAATATTTCTATCTAGAATTCCTACGAGACTTCTAGACCGACTTTTGGACTTTTTATCAAAGTCCCACATTATTTTATTTTCAGAAATCTATAAATAGATTTCTGACCCTTGAACCCATGTCAGCAAAGAGACAAGTGGGAAATCAGGCTAGGAGCGACAAAGCCCTAGACCTTAATAAAACTTTACGCTACAAAGTGCCGAGTAGCGCAACAGTATTTGTATGAACTTTAGTAATTGGATCAACAAAATGTAAAGAATGATTAACTGTTCGGTGTTCATATGAAAGATCTGTCAGACTAGAATAGCCTTACCAACCACTAGTGTAATTGATTGTGTTTGGCTTCACGCAGTTTTGGATTACTAAGTTTAACGTTTCCTTGCTTCGGTTTTCAACTGAAACTAATTCAATTCTCTTTAGACCATTTTGCT
>NZ_JBOFRG010000370.1:0-2665 GCF_051650885.1 Clostridium sp. | reverse complement strand
AGATATTCATTTTTATTCAATTCATCCCTATTTAACCCTTGGATGGTCCTACAATGATCGTAGGCTTCGCTTATTTTTTTATAATCCAGGGCTTCCGTATTTTCGTTAGTTTTTAGTGTTAAGCAACGTGAAAGAGCATTTGCAGCAGCGTTGTCACACCCTTTGATGTGCTTTAGTGTAACATTGTACTCTTCTAGAACTAATTTCCATCTTTGAGCTCGATTACTGATACAACTTGTTACGAATAATAAATTGTGGTGATCAGTTTCAACTGTAATATTAGATCCTAAGATGAAGCTTCTGAAGTGCTGGAGAGCTCTTATGATCGCATACAACTCCTTTTCTGTAGTGGTGTAATTGAGTTCAGAGTTCTTCAACTTATAAGAGTAAATGCCTACGATGCAGCCTTCTTGTGTGAGTATAGCGCCCAATCCATTCTCACTGGCGTCAGTTGTTAGTAGAAAAGGCTTTGAAATGTCTGGATGGTGAAGTAGCGTTTGTTCCTCGATACTTTTCTTAATTGAGATAATTGTCTTCGTATCTTCTGCAGACCAATTAAATTTACCATTTTTGGTTAATTTGCTTGTTATACTTCCTAGCCTCTGGCTAAGGTTTGGTACGTGGTCTCTGAACCAATTAATAAGGCCAAGCAATTTCATGAGCCCCTTTCTATCGTGTGGTATTTTAAAATTGTCCAATTTGATAAGGGAATCCAGGTCTGGTCGAATTCCTTTTTCGTTTATTATCTTTCCAAGGTATTTAACTTCTTGCAAGCCAAAGCTTGACTTGGCATAGTTTACTGAGATTCCCTCTTCTAATAGTCTTTTGAGGACCTTTTCTACATGTTCGGTATGATCTTTTAGGGTTTTAGAAAAAATCAAAATATCGTCGACAAAAATTTTAACGAAATCGAAGTCTTTGAGCTTTTCAGTCATTATTCTTTGGAATTCCCTTGGTGCATTAGATAGTCCGAAGGGCATTCGGTTAAATTCATACTGGCCGAACGGTAGCACAAAGGAAGTTTTATATTTGTCTTGTTCCTCAATTTCTATCTGATAGTATCCCATGTTGAGATCCAACTGTGAGAAGAATCTTGCTCCTTTGAGATCAATAAGGGAATACTGGATTCCAGGAAAGGGATAACCTAGTTTTACGGTTTTCTTGTTTAGCTCTCGGTAGTCGATAACCAGCCTGATATTTCCATTTTTCTTTGGAATTGCGAAGGCAGGTGAGGCGTAAACGCTATTGCTATTTCTAATAATGCCGAGTTTAAGCAGGCGCTTAATTTCTTCTTTGACTGCTTGAATTTGACTAATAGGTACGGCATAAGGTCTTTTATGCACAGGTACGTCGTCGTTTAGAGGTAATGACATCTTATGTGTTGTGATTCGTCCGAGGGTCGGATTATTTTTTTGATACTTTGATATAAGTTCACTAAACGAATCGTTTGAAATGTACATGCAATCGATTTTATTGATAATCGTTCTGTCGGGGGTTTGTTGTTTTTTCTCAATTATGCCTGCTTCACAGTCGACCAGGAATTTGTGTTTTTGCAGGAAGTTATGACCAATTATGCCTAGATAAGAAAGATCCTTTAAAATCTTGAAGTTTTCTTGAAATATTCCCTGATGCTGTATCGAAAACTGTAATTCACTTTCTTCCAGAATGTTAATTTCTCTTCCATCTGCTAAGGTGATGGGTTGATGAATCTTGTGCGGCTTAATTTTTATCTTGTCGGCTAAATCCTTTGAGATAAAGTTTTCTGTTGCTCCTGTATCGACTATAAACGAGTATGTCTGATTGTTGATTGTAATTGGAAGGCTGATATGTGTTCGTTTGGTATTAGTTATGATTTGATTTGGGGGTTGTAGAATTCCGAGATTGGATGTAGATTCTTGCTTCTTTTTGGCTGCTCTGCACTCATTAGTATTGTGGAAAGGCGATCGATGGAATTTGCAATACTTAGTTTTATCAGGCCACCTTTGTTGATTAAGCGATTTAGAGTCCGTGTTGATGAGTCCAAAGAAACTTTCCATATCGTAGAAGTTTTCAAGCTCTTGTGTGATTTCGTCAAGAGTGGTAGATCCTTTGGATGCTAAGGCCTCTTTTTCTTTCCTTGAGAGATTGTCGATGAGAATTTGCGTTAGTTCTATCTCAGGCATTTTCTCACTCTTTCCTTTACTGCACAGGTCAACGCGTATTCTAGTTTCCTGAAGGAAGCGTATGTATTTTTGCAAATTGCCAAACTTATTCCTATGCGTATTGTAGAGCAAGTTCTTAAAGGAATGATACCTGGTTATAGTAAAGCACTTTTCACAAAGGGCGTCGAGTTTCGTGTCGAAGGTTTTCTTTTCCTTTATCGCATCTTTAAAATCTGGTTTTAACAACAGATCCAAAACTCTTTGACTGGTTTCATCTGTCCATTGATTAGTGTTTGCCAGGTCTCTAAGGGCGGTAGTCCACGCTAGTACGTCCTGGATGTTCGTGTTAACCAATTTATAAACTGTTATCTTTGGGCTGTCCTCTGCTGGTATGTTTGGTATTCTCATAGGGAAGGTCATGTGTTCATACGTCTTCTGGAGTTCTGCGGCCTGGTGCGGGTTAAGGAGGTAAATCGGTTCTTCTCCTTTGGGCCTAAACTCTGGTCGTGATTGCCTTCTGTTAT
>NZ_JBOFRG010000369.1:0-6471 GCF_051650885.1 Clostridium sp. | reverse complement strand
CCCCAATTTTTTTATACAAATATAATTTATATATATTATGCTATAATTTTAAAAGAACCTATATATTTCTATATAGATTTAATTAGAAAGGATTTTATATTAATGAGAATAAATAAACTTTTTAGCAATTATGGTATTTGTTCAAGAAAAGAAACAAATATCTTAATAAAAGATAATCGTGTTAGTGTAAATGGAGAGCTTGCCTTTGAGGGACAGTGGGTTGAAGAAACAGACTCTATCTTATTAGATGGAATACCCCTTAAGAAGGAACCGCCTATTTATATAGCATTTAATAAACCAGTAGGCATTTTATGTTCTTTAGATTCTTCTCGCAAGGATAACATTCAAGATTTTTTAAATTATCCAAAATACATCTTTCCGATTGGTAGATTAGATAAGGATTCTAATGGACTTATTCTTTTCACTAATGATGGTGATTTTGCAAATGCTTTAATTAATTCTGAAAATCATCATGAAAAAGAATACATTGTTAAAGTTAATCGACCTTTTTCTGATGATTTTCTAGCCTCTATGTCTAATGGAGTTCCTATTTTAGATACTATAACAAGACCTTGCAAATTGAGAAGAATTTCAGAAGATACCTTTTCAATAACCTTAACTCAAGGTCTAAATAGACAAATTCGAAGAATGTGTCTTCATTTTCACTTTAAAGTTATTTCTTTAACTAGAATTCGTATTTTAAATATTCAACTTTCTAGTTTACCTAGTGGTGAATATAGATATTTAACTTCTGATGAATTAAAAAATCTAAATAAACTTCTTTTAAAATAAAAAAAGCCTCCTATCATTGTGATAGAAGGCTTTTTCCTATTATCTTTTTCTTAAAAATGTTGGTATAGAAAGATCTACATCATTTCCATATGAATCGTCAGAAATACTAGTATTTTCTTCTGTTACAGCAACTTCTTCTTTTGCTACTGTTGCTGTTTCTTGTACCACTGGCTTTTCAATAACCTTTTTTATTTCAACTTTTGGCTCTGCTGCCATCATTTCTTCTTCAAATCCTGTTGCAATTACAGTTATTCTTATTTCATCATTTAAGCTTTCATCAATAACTGCTCCAAATATAATATTTGCATCTTGGTCAACAGACTCTCTTATAACATCTGCAGCTTCATATACTTCTAATGCTCCAAGGTCTGCTCCACCAGTAAAGTTTAAAATAACTCCACTAGCTCCCTCAATAGATGTTTCAAGAAGTGGTGAACCTATAGCTTCTCTTACAGCATCTGCTGCTCTATTATCTCCACTACCATGACCAACACCCATGTGTGCTAATCCTTTATTTAACATAACTGCTTTTATGTCTGCAAAATCCGCATTAATTACCCCTGTTATTGTAATAAGGTCTGAGATTGCTTGAACCCCTTGTCTTAATACATCATCAGCAAGTTTAAACGAATCTAATAAAGTTGTCTTTTTATCTGCCATTAATAATAATCTTTCATTTGGAATAATTACTAATGTATCAACTTTTTCTTTTAATTTAGCTATACCCATTTCGGCATGTCTCATTCTTCTCTTTCCTTCAAATGGGAAAGGTTTAGTAACAACACCAACTGTTAATATATCTAATGATTTAGCAAGTTCAGCTACTACTGGTGCAGCACCTGTTCCTGTTCCACCACCCATACCAGCAGTTATGAATACCATATTAGCTCCCTTTATAGTAGCTTTTATTTCCTCTATACTTTCTTCTGCAGCCTTTTGTCCAATTTCTGGATTTGCTCCAGCACCAAGACCTTTTGTAAGCTTATCTCCAATTTGGATTTTTTGATTTGCGTGTGATAACATTAAAGCTTGCTTATCAGTATTTATAGCTATGAACTCAACATTTTTAAGCCCTTCAACTATCATTCTGTTAACAGCATTGCTTCCTCCGCCGCCACATCCAATAACCTTTATATTAGTTAATTCTTGCATATCTACTTCAAAATCTAACAAACTAATTCCTCCCTTAGAACATATCTCCTAGAAAACTTTTTAATTTTCCGATGATACTTTTATTTTCACTTTCACCTTTTTTTCTCTCTACTTTTTCTTTCTCTTTTCTATATGACTCTTCATCTGTCTCTTTCACATTAAACTGTCTCGTAAAGTTTAAATTTTCTTCATATATTAATTCTAACCTATCATGCACCTCTTTAACAATAGCTAACGAAGTAATATTTGAAATATTTTGCATTCCAAAGTCATTTTTTGTTGCGAGCATTATCTTTTTATCTCTAAACTTTTGGTGTACAACCTCATTTATACCTTCAAAATTGGCTATAGCGTCACCACATAAAATTATACTACAAATATCCTTATAATTTCTAGCTTTTTTTAATTCATTTTTTACATAATTAAGAATTTCTTCAATTCTTGCTTCACATACATTGTAAAAAAGCTCTTTATCTACATTTTTTCCCTTAATAAGAACCTCTTTTGTTCCTTTATCCTTCATAGCACTTTTATAATTTGAACTAAATGTTTCCTTTATACTTTCTGCCTCAAATAATGGTAACGCTAAACAAATTGACAAATCATTTGTTATGTTCTTTCCACCAAGTGGTATTGATATAAGCTCTTTTAATCCTTTTCTCTCAATTACTGAAATTTCAGTAGCATCGTTTCCAATTTGTACTAATGCACAATCTTCCTTTAGCATTTTCTCTGAGAAAAACACTTTTCTTAATGCAATTTGATTTATTATAAACCCTTTAATAGAATATTTAGTTCCTTTAACTAGCTTTCTGTATGTATTCAAAACGTCTAATTTTACTTGTATAACTGAAAGGTTTAATTCTAATACAACACCTTTCTTTGAAACTACTGTATTTATGCTACTTTTCCCATCAAGCTTGTAATAATTTATAATTATATCAACTATTTCATATCCTTCTTTAGGTTCAACTTTTGCTTTAACTTCATCTAATATTTTCTTTACATCTTTTACTTTTACTATATCTTCTATCATTATTTGCGCTGGTATTTCATAATGTGTAATATTATTAATTGGTAATCCAATATATATATCATTTATTTTTTTTCCTGTATTTTCTTCTAACTTACTCAAGGCTTCTTCAAAATAAATTCTACATTTATCTTCATCTACTATTACCCCATTTTCTACACCACGCACATTAACACAAGAACTTCCTAGTATCTCAACATCTTCACCTTTTCTGCTAAAGCCCATTGATGTTGAAATTTTATGTGTTCCTATATCTACGGCTGTAATTAAAAATTCTTGCATTTTAAAGCCTTACCTCCTACTTTTTTTAAAAATCCTCTTTTTATTATACCTTGTAATTCTCTTTTTATAATAGATAAAATAATTAATAGTTTATTAATTATTTTATCTATATCCCTTTAAATACCTTTTAATACCTCATTAATCTATCAAACATTTCCATATCTACTGAATAATCCTTTGCAACATCATATGCTACAACGCCATTTTTAACTAATGTTGCAAGAGCCATGTCCATTGTTTTCATACCCTTTGATGCTCCTGTTTGAATACCAGCTTCAATTTGGTGTGTTTTACCTTCACGAATTTGGTTTTGTATAGCTGGTGTTATAGTCATTATTTCTAAAGCAGCTGATCTTTTTCCTTCTGTGTTTGGAATAAGTTGTTGTGAAATTATACCTTGTAATACAGCTGCTAACTGTACTTTTATTTGTTGTTGTTGATGTACTGGAAATACGTCTATAATCCTGTCAATAGTTTTGGCAGAACCTATTGTATGAAGTGTTGATAACACTAAATGCCCTGTTTCTGCTGCTGTAACTGCAATACTAATAGTCTCTAGATCTCTCATCTCCCCTATTAGTATAATATCTGGATCTTCTCTTAGTAATGATTTTAATGCTTCGCTATAGCTTATACTATCATTTCCTATTTCTCTTTGATTCACAATACACTCTTTATGGGAATGTAAATACTCAATTGGATCCTCTAATGTTATTATATGCTCATTTCTTGTTTTATTTATTTCATCAATCATTGCAGCAAGTGTTGTACTCTTACCGCTTCCTGTTGGTCCTGTAACTAAAATAAGTCCTCTTCTTTTTTTGCATAGTTCCTTTAATATACTTGGATGATTTAAGGCTTCTAAAGTTGGTGTTTTAGAATTTACAACCCTTAATGCTATTGCATCAGATCCTCTTTGTTTAAATATATTAACCCTGAATCTTCCCATATTTTCTAAAGAATATGCTAAATCTATTTCTTTATGCTCGTCATATTCTTCAAATCTATCCTTTAGTATCTCCTTAGCAAAATTTCTTACATCCTCTGCTGTTAATATCTCTTCCCCTAGTTTTCTTAAATGTCCACTCATCCTAATCATTGGAGGAACTCCAACTGTTAAATGAAGGTCTGACCCTCCTTTTACTACTGTTTCTGTTAAAAGTTCATTTAATAAATACATTACGTCCCCCTATCCGATAGATTGTTCTATACTTATGTAAGCATCATCTCTATTAAATCCCTCCTTTTCAAGAGAGATTTATTCTTTTACATACTCTTTGAGTATAGAACCTTATACAATTTTTTTAAAGCTTTCTTTTCAATCCTTGAAACATAAGATCTTGATATGTTTAAAAGTGTCGCAATTTCACGTTGCGTCTTACATTTTCCATCCCTTAATCCATATCTCATTATTATTATATCACGTTCTCTTTTACTTAGTGAATCCTCCATTTTATTATAAAGTGCTTTTATTTCTAAATTACTTTCCACTTTCTCTAAAACTGAGTCTTTTTCACTACTTAAAACATCAATTAAACATATTTCATTCCCTTCTTTATCTACTCCAATAGGATCTTGAAGATATACTTCTCCTTTTTGCTTTCTATTGTTTCTAAATAGCATAAGAATTTCATTTTCTATACATCTAGATGCATAAGTTGCAAGTCGTGTTCCTTTATCGACATCAAAAGAATCGATAGCTTTTATAAGACCAACTGTTCCAATAGATATAAGCTCATCTACATCTTTATTTGGAAATGAATACTTTTTTACTATATGAGCTACTAACCTTAAATTTTTTTCTATCAATATACTTTTCGCCTTTTTATCTCCATTCTTTAATAATCTTAAGTATTTTTCTTCATCTTTTTCATTTAATGGAGTTGGAAAAGTATTGTTATTAGAAATATAGCCTGTTAAAAAAAATGTGCTACACAACAAATCAATAAAATTAGATATTACTAACATTATTTGCCTCCTAATAGTGCTTACTATCATACTATGTACTTCCCCCCTTAAACTTTCTCTTATAAAAAGCATAAAACCATGTTTTTTCAGAAAACACGGTTTTTAATTTACAGTATATTTACTTTGAAAATTTTTCTTTTTATTTTTCTAATTCTTTTACAATATCACTAAATATAGGTGCTGCAACTGTACTTCCACCTACAACTTTTCCTTTCTCTTCTTCTACATTAGGTACAACCACACTCATAGTATATTTTACTCCATCAATTTCAAAAGCACCTGTAAACCAACAGTGAGTCTCATTTTGAAATGTACCTGATCCTGTTTTACCATAAACTTCTTTTCCATTAACTTTTGCTAACTCTCCTGTTCCATATAAAACAACATCTTTCATTCCATCTTTCACCATATCGCTAGTAAGCTTGCTAAATATCATCTTACTCTCACTTTTCATCTCTTGTATTACATTTCCTTCTGAATCTGTAATTCCTTCTACTATACTCGGCTTTATATATATACCATCGTTTACGAAAGTATTTATGGCTCCTGTGATTTGAATAGGTGTTACCGTCATACTTTGCCCAATAGCTAAATTATCTACACCAGCATCTTCTTTCATATATGTTCCTTTTGCTTCACTTTTATTTTTACTATCAATATTTAAAACCCTCTCAAACATTCCAAGTTTCCTAGAGTAATCTAATACAACTTCACTTCCAAGCTCTCCACCTATATATCCAAAAATATCATTACAAGATTCAACTAATGCCTTTTTTGATGATATATTTCCATGGAATACATTTTTACATTTTTTCCCTCTGCATGTGTATGCAGTTTCTGGTGTTATTACACCTTCCTCCAAAGCTATTCCGTAGGTTATAAGTTTAAATATAGATCCTGGTTCATAACCAATACCCTCCATTCCAAGATTAATATTTGCTTCACTCTCATCCTTTTGAGTTAATGAACGTATTTTTCCATTTTTACTTTCTAAAAGAATTACTCCTATATTTTCATACTTCTCATATTTTTTGTCTAATGTTACTTTTTTTATTTTAGTTTGTAATTCTTTATCTACTGTTAATTTTATATTTTTATTTTTTTCATTTTGAACTAATTTTTTATTTGTATAAACCGTATTATCATCTCTATAAAAATTCACCTTTGGAAATTCATTATTTTCAATTTCACTTTTAATCATATAATCTAAACTACCTTCCGTAGCTTCCATACCATCTAAATTT
>NZ_JBOFRG010000368.1:0-6968 GCF_051650885.1 Clostridium sp. | reverse complement strand
CACAATAAAAGAAAGCTTAGGATATAGACCAAGCAGAGAAGAATTTATAGAAAGTATAGATGAAGAGGTATACAAAAAAGCAAGAGAATCAAAAAAGAACAATCCATTTAAAAACTACTTAGAATTCCTAAAAGAAAATGGAGAAACAACAAAAGAAGAAGAAGAGTTTTTAGAAAGTGAAGAATTTAAACTACTAAACTATATAGAAACAACAATAATGGCAAAAACATATAAAATGCCACTTCTAATGGGGTTCTACAATGAAGGTGACTTCAAGCTAGAGCTAAATGAAGAAGACATCTACAAGAAAATGAAAAAATTCTATACAAATAGTATAAATAGAAAAGATTTAATAGGAAAAAAAGGAGCAAAAGAAATAGAAACTTGGGAAAAGAAAGACTACCTAAAAAAAGCAAAAGAAATGCCAATACACTTCCTACTAAAATCAGGAGCAGAATTTTTCTATACAAACGAAGAAAAAACCATCTTTGGAATAAAAGAAAAATTCAAAACTTATAAAGAAAACAAAATGATGCAAAACCACTTCATAGATGCAGTGAAAATGAGAGTTATAGAATATTATAGGAATAGACAGAATTAATAATTTGAAATTAAAAATGAAGAATTAATTTAGGAAACATAAAGGAGAAAAGACATGAAAAAATACGATAAATTAGTAAGAGACTTAATACCAGAAATAATAGAAAGAGACAATAAAGAGTGCAAAACAAGAATAGTACAAGGAACAGAAAAAACAGAATACCTAGAAAATAAACTAAAAGAAGAAGTAAATGAATACCTAGAAGACAAAAACCTAGAAGAACTAGCAGATGTAATGGAAGTCTTATTCGCACTAGCAGACAACTTAGGATATACAGAAGAAGAGCTAGTAAACAAAAGAATAGAGAAAAAGAATAAAAGAGGCGGATTTAAAGAAGGGATAATATTAGAGGAAGTTAAATAAATATGCTTTTAAATGATAACTTTTTTAGTGAAATATATTATTATTATTATTTAATTTTGTGGAGGGAAAAATGGATTTAAGAAAACAAATTTTAGAATTTAAAATGGAAGTTTGCAAAAATTGTTTCGAAGTAGAAAATAGAAATGAGGATATAGGGATAACATTAAAGCAACAAAGTTTTAAGGAATTTATAAAAATAAATAATATTACAAATGTGTTTTATAAGTTTTCTTTTTTAGATAAAGAAGAATTTAAGATTAATGAAGAAATATTAGAAGAACAGGATATAAATAAAAAAAGACTAAAAAAATTAAAAGAACAAATTGAAAGATATAACCAAGAATTAGATAAATATGATTTTAGTATACCAGTAGAATTAGAAATTTGGACATATTATAGTCAACAGTGTATAGGAATAAAATATGAAGATTTATGGATAGATACTAGTTTAGCAACAATGAATGTTGATGAAATGTTGGATAATTATAATGATGTTTTAGAAGAATTACAGGAAAAGGCAGAAGAGCGTAAGGAAGAAGAGCTACTTGGATTAAGAGAATATATATTGGAAGATAGTGAATTTAAAATTTCTACGAACATAAGCTTGAGACAAGATTATACAATAAGATTAATTCAAAGTAAAATAATAAAAAAGTATAAACATTTATTTGTAGATGAGCAAAATGAGTTTAGTAAGCATAAAGTACTTACTTATGTAGAGCGATTGTGGAGAGAATATAAAATGGGTTATTAAAAAATTAAAGTAATTATGTAGGAAAAAATAAGTAATATACTTATATAGATGATTTTTTTATTTTGTTTTAAAGATGAAAATTAGATTTCAAAAAGTGCTTTTGTATTTGCAAGGGCACTTTTTATTTTAGAATTATTAAAATAGTCACAAATAAATTGCAATTGAATACGATATTTTTATAAATACTTTTTAGGAGATTAAAATGGAGCCAATTATAGAAAATGGAGTATTATTAAATGTGAATGATTTAAAGGGGAAGTATGCTGTTTTTAACGAGTTTAAAAATAATTTTTATATCAAATGGAATGAACCGATTGATGAAAGTATAGTAGATAAACTAGATGAAGAATTTAAGACTATATATGTGCCGGGATGTTATGCAGTTGGAAATTATGATTTGAAGAATTATCCGATGAAGGATGTTAAGATGGTTATACTAAGAGATTTAGTGAAGACAGATGTGGGAATTAAAACATACGATGAATTTGTTAAAGCTGTTGAAGTAGATATTATAAGTAAGTATGGTGATATGGTGAGAGGATTAGATTTCATATTTTCTAAATTTAAAGAGGAAAAGGGATTTGATATAAATAAAATGTTTAAAAAATATTTATTTCAAGCATATAAAGGATTCTTTAGTGAGTACAGAACCAAACTTATTTTAGCAAGTCATTCAAAATGTAGAGATGATAGAGTATTTGATGTTTATGAAACTGATAGAATAGGAGATTTATATGAGAAAATAGATTTCCTTATTTATGTAAGAAGGAATGATGGAAATTCAGATGGTTTTTGGAAGAAAGTAGGAAATGGTTCGAAAACTACAAAAAATGAAACGGAAGAAAAATGTTCTGTGGTATTTCATGGATTCAAATGTGAAAAGTGTATTCATCTTGGGTATGGGTTATATGTAGTTAAGAAAGAGGATGTTTATAGGGTAATTGAAGAAGTTTTAGCATTGGAAACTATTTAAGTACTTATTTTGGATTAATGATTAGATAAAATTAAATTATTTAAGACTATATAATTTAGCAAAAGAAGCTCATTATGAAAAGATAGTTCATAATGAGCTTTTTATATAATATTAAATTAATAAAAAATAGATTAATTTAATAAAAGATTAATAGTTAAAGTTAGAAAGTAGTGGCATTAAAAAGGAAGAGGCGAGGTAGAAGTATAATATTCATTAGAGAAAAATGTAGAGCGTTTGAAAAAAGTGCTGATTAATTATAAAATTAATAAGCTAGAGATGATAAAAAAATTAAATTAGCAAAAAAGGAAGGAAATTCCTGAATAGATATTTGATATAAAAAGTTTAAAATTAAGAGTCATAAAGAGGAAAAAACATGGGAATAAGTAAAATGCAAGGAACCTCATCTCAATTAGAGTATATTGGACCAACTGGAAGAGTACATAGAAAGTTTTGTAAATATAATAAGGATGGAAAATGTAACTTATTAAAGGCACCAACCTATTTATGTAAATGTGTTGGGCGTTTACAGTGTGGACGATTTGTAGAGATGACAGATAAAGAAAAAGAGATAGCAAAAAAAGAAGCACAGAAGAAGGCGAGAGAAGCTAAAAAGCAGAAAGAGTCTAAAAAAAGTTTAGTGGGGAAAAAAGCAGAAATAAGATTAATGACAGGAGAAATAATAATAATATCCTTAGTTGAAGATGGAAAAGAAAGTGTATTTCATAGAAAATATTCAGTGAAATCACAAATAGGAATCTCACTAAAGACAAAGAAAAAAGGATCAAGCATAACTTTAGATATAGGTGGATCAAGAATACAGGGTACATTTATAGGATTTAAAGAATAAAAATAGATAAGATTTAGAGGTAGAAAAAATGACAAATGAAAAAAGATTAGAAGAACTAAGTGAAATAGCAATTACAGTAATAAAAGAAGTTACAAAAGAAATGGCTTTTATGGGTTGGGAAGATATTGAAGAAATAAAATATGATAAAGAGAAAAAAATGATATTCATACAATATGAAACAGAAACTCAAGAGTATGAATTAGATGATATAGCAAGTATATTAAGTAGCTTAATAGACGGATTTGGTCCATGCTGTGGAGAATTTGAAGAAGAAATATATTCAATAGAGTGTGAGCTGAAAGAGAAATATGGAGAAATAGAAAAAGAAAAAATGACATATGACACAATAGTAATGAAGACAGAAATTCAAGAAAAAAGAAAAAAAGAGTTTAAAGAATATGCAGGAAGAGTAAGTTATGTTAAATATAGAGCACCAGAGGTTTTAGAGATATTAAGATTTGTTGAAGAAGAGGCACGTAAATTAATGCCTAGAGAACAGGGGTTGGGATTTCAAACAAATTTAGGAATACTTTTAGAAGATGTTACATTTAGGGATAAAGAATAAGAAGAGATAATAAAAAATAGATTAATTTAATAAAAGATTAATAGTTAAAGTTATAAATTAGTGCAAGGAAAAATCAAATTATTCTTTAAAGATAAAGGAACGATTATAACTTGAGATAGATGTGGATTTAGAATACAAGGTATATTTGAAGACTTTAAAGAATAAACTGAGAGATAACGAAATGAAAAAATTAGACTTTATTGAAGTAATATAGACAAGTCCAAAATATAAACAAGCTAAGTTTAAGACATTTGGTATTGTTTTAAAAGATAAAATGATATGAATTAGAGGAGGTAAAATATATGTTTGAAATAGATAAGGGTGCAATCACTTGGAACTTAGGAGATACTAGTTTTAGAAGAAAAGCATTGGTGCATGATTATAGAATTTTATTAAGTGAGTTAAGTGAGATGAAAGAGGAAAATGCTAATGAGTGGAATGCTAATATTCAGGCTGGATATTATAATAGTGTACGCACAAATAGTCATATTAAAATATCGAGTGAGATTAATGAAGTTGACAAAATGGCAAAAATGGGAAGAACTTTTACTAGTGGATTATTTAAAATGGGATTTTGTGATAAAAAAAGAAATTTAACAGATATTGGACTACAATTTCTAAATAAAAAGGAAATTATTTTAGATGATTTTGAAAGAAGATTGAATCTAAAAAATGATAATATAATTTTCTTAAGACAACTGTTGAAGTTATATATATGGGATAAGGATGTTGAATTGGGATTTAATCCATTTGTATTTTTAATAAAAATTTTAAATAAATATGATTATTTAGAAAAAGAAGAATTTGAAGCTATAATACAAGTATCATCAGGTAAAGTAGACTTTAATAAAGTTTTATGTGAATTTGAAAAAGTTAGAAATGGAAATATTTCTCTGGAAGAATTTTTCAATAGAAACTTAGAAAATAATACAAGTAGATATGACATTGAACAATTTACTAAAGGGAAAAGCGTTAGTGAAGAGATATTTAAAAGCATTTTTTATAACAGAAAAACAGCAACAAGTAGAGATAAATATTTTGATTTTTATAATCAGTTAATGAGATATAAAGTAGATAAGAAGAATCAAGAAGAACTAGATAAATTAATAGTATATTTGAAGGATGATATTATAAAAAAGGCATTTAATATCAGTACAATATTTAGTAATTTAAAAAAGAAATTAAGTTGTGAAAAGTTTTTAGAGGAATATTCAGAAGTTGGATTAATAAAATATGAAGATGAAAAATTTAAAAATGAGTTTTTAGAGGTATTTATAAAAGCTAAAAGAGAAGATATAGTAAAAGAATATAGGGATATGACATATAGAATATTTAATATATCAGGAATACTTAATACTAGGAATAGTGTTATCAAAATAGAGAATATATATGCTAAAGAATATTTTAAGGAGATCGATAATTATTTAAACATTACAATAAATGATAAGACTGAGGATATTTCTAAAATAATTACAATAAATGAAATTTTACAATGTAATAAAACACAAAAAATTGATGCAAAATTAAAAAATGAGTATAAACTAGATAATAAACTAAACATAATAGAATATCTAGCAAAGAAAGAAGAACAAGATTTCAATGAATTTGTAAAAAGAGAATTCAGCAAGAAGAAAATTATAAAAATATTGGAAGAAATAAGCTTAAGAAATGATAAAAATATTTTTGAAATAGTAACTGATCAAACCACTGTTCCAACAATTTTTGAATATATTTTAGGAATAGCATGGTTATATATATCAGATTTTCAGTTTAATTTATTAGAAAGCTTAAATCTAACATTAGATAGTAATTATTATCCATTAAGTCATGCTGCAGGAGGGGATGGAGATATAGTTATTAATTATGAAAAAAATAAGAAACATTTATTAATGTTAGAGGCTACGTTAATGGATATAAATACGCAGAAACGAGGCGAACTAGAGCCTGTGGTAAGACATTCTGTAAATTTGAAAATTAAAGCTAAGAAGAATAATATTAATGCATATAGTATCTTTGTTGCAAATGAATTGGATAATAATGTTATAAATATATTTAGGACATGCAATTTATTGAATTTGGAATCTTCTTTTAATAAAGGGAAATTTACTGTAGGTACAAAAATAGTTGCATTTAAGATAAGTGAAATAATATCAATTTTAGAGAAAGATATTAAGTATGACAAAATATTTAATGCGATAGAATACGAATTTGAAGATGATTCAATAAATAGAATAAATAATAGTTGGCGAGAAAAGTTTATTAATAGGATAATTTAAAAGATAGTGGAAAATCTACTATCTTTTTTAGTGACAAAAAAAGAAAAATTTGATATACTTACGTTGCATTGTTGCTTAAAATGGAAATGAAGAATGGAATGGTGAAAATGAAATTTAATATAAACAATAGAAGATATTTAGGGTGTAAATATTCTCTTCTAAAAGAAATAGAAGGATGTATAAATATCAAGAAAATAGATTCAGTAGCGGATATATTTGCAGGTACAGGAATAGTGGGGGAGTATTTTGCAAGTAAAGGAAAAAAGGTTATCGTTAATGATATTCTATATTCTAATTATGTTATATATAATTGTTTTTTTGGAAAAGAAAAATTTAATAAAGAAAAAATCATAAAATATGTGGAGATATATAATAATTTAAAAGCAAGTGAATTATGTGAAAATTATTTTTCACATAATTTTGGTGATACATATTTTAGTAATGATAATTGCAAAAGAATAGGATGGATTAGAGAAAATATCGAAAATGAATTTAATCAAAAAAATTTAAATGAAAGAGAAAAAGCAATATTAATAACATCATTAATATATGCCATAGATAAAATTGCAAATACTGTGGGGCATTATGA
>NZ_JBOFRG010000367.1:0-94175 GCF_051650885.1 Clostridium sp. | reverse complement strand
GTTTCACTTTTAGCCAAAGTACCAAATGGAATTTTTAACCGAATGTAAAAAAATATCCCCATATTTTCATATGAGGAAATCCAATCTGTACTTTGACTATAATACTATTATACACTATTTTTTTATGGATTGCAATACTTTTTTCAAAATAATTTAAAAATTTGTACTTTATTTAGCCTAGTCTTATATATAACTAGAAGAGGTGGTAAAATTTGTTATATTAATTATATCACAACTTAATCAGAATTACAACAACAAAAGAGATAAAGTGAGTAAATAGTCTAATGTATTAAAATATATATGGTTATTTGCTCATTATTACGTTCATTATGGGTAAATGCTTCTAGTATAGATTAATATATTAGGGTGTTTACCCATTTTTTTTGTTTTTATAGAAAGGAGAAACAATTATGGCAATGAGTCCAAAAACAAATGTAATAAAAGGACTAGATGGTGAATATTATAAACTAACTGATGCTTTAAACAATGTAAGTTCACCTGTTACTGGTAATATTGGGGATATGAGTCCACAAAGTTGTTTGTTAAAAGACAATTTAGGAGATGTTTACAACATACTTGACTTATTGAAAGGAGTAAAAGTAGTATTAGACCCTACTCAATTTAGCAATTATGATATGAGTCCAATGAGTGGCTTAGTTAAAGATACAGATGGTACTATTGAGAGCTTAGTTGATGCTTATATGAACGCTGGAGGCTCTGGAGGAGGAGGAACTGGTGTAGCTTGGATACCATATTATGAGCAAGATGGTAAATTAGCTTGGAAAACTTATGCTAGTGGAGATGCTCCACCTTCACCTAAGAATATTGTAGGGCAAAGAGGACCACAAGGACCACGTGGGCAACAAGGATTACAAGGTCCAGAGGGGCTTAGAGGACCAAAAGGAGAGGTTGGACCAGGAATAACCTTTAAAGGACATATGGATAGTGTAGATAATCTACCAAC
This sequence comes from Clostridium sp., assembly GCF_051650885.1. GTDB lineage: Bacteria > Bacillota > Clostridia > Clostridiales > Clostridiaceae > Clostridium. The sequence continues at coordinate 93,211 of NZ_JBOFRG010000367.1, read as the reverse complement.
AGTTGGTAATAAACAAGGTGATTGTTACTATGTGTTAGTAGATATAGGGTCAGTAGGTACTCCAGAGTTCGTTAATTATGCTTTTATTTGGGTAGAAGATAGTCAATCTTGGGCAAATGCTGGTAGAATAGAAGGTCCAGAAGGACAACGTGGACCACAAGGACCAGAAGGACAACAAGGTCCTAAAGGTGATACTGGTATGAGAGGACCTCAAGGACCTAGAGGTCAACAAGGTAATGTTGGACCAGTAGGACCTAAGGGAGATATTGGACCTAAAGGAGAAAAAGGTGATAGAGGTAATACTTTTACGGCTAAAGGTACTACTACTTGGAGTGAATTATTACAATTACATCATGTTATGGGAGATACTTACTTTATAGAAGATGAAAAAGATGCTATTCACCACCATCATTTATATGTAGCTAAAGACTCTTGTTCTGACTTAAGTGAAGAATGTTGGGTTGATATGGGTAAGTTTGATACTACTGGTTTTGTGGATGAGCTTACTGATTGGAGGTTTATTAGGTCGAATGAAAAACCTAGTAATTTAACTAAACCTTCTGATAAGAATGTAGTAAATATTACAACAATAGATGGTAAAGAATACTATTATTTATTACAAAAAGGTCAAACAGACTATAAAGCTCTTACTATGAGTGCAGATGATGTATGGGTTACTGGATATGGTCAGCAACCAGCTAAAAAGTTATCTGATGTATTAAAATCTGCTAGACAAAATGTTCAAAATAAGATAAGAGTTAGTCCCACAGTACCAGTTACTCAAATTAGTAATAACCAAATTGCTATTAAGACAAATACAAATGGTACTGCCGAATTACACTATTCAATGGTTGGAAGTGGAGGCACAGGACATTTCTTAAAATTTGAAGATGGTAGGATTACTCCTAAAGATAAAAATGGAACAACTACACCTACTTCTCAAGAGTTTGGTACTGATAATGCTTTTGTTATTTTAAAAGATGAACACGTTGGTGTTAAAGGAATTGATGGTAAAACTCCAGCTACGAAAAAAACATTCTATCCTTTTTATAAATGGGACGATGCAGATGGAGTAAGACCACTAAGTATAGAAACTGATGAAATATGGTATAACTCTGGAGCAGCACCCTTCTTAGGTATGAATCTTAATCAAATATTTGATATGATTTATGAAAGAGCTAGAGGGAAAATATCAGTTTACAATAACAAAACTCCTAATGATACTGACATAAAACCATATGATAAACTAAAATTCATACATTCTATATTCTTGAATAGAAAAGGTGAAGGCGATTTAGAATTATGGTATTTACATTATGATGGTAGTTTTGACGAGGTTGGAGTTCCTACTGAACCAGATAAAATGAAATGGGAGAAATGGAATGTAGGTTCTGGTGGTGGCTCACTAATCAATGATGGTACTTTTTGGAGACCAGTTTTAGATGATGAAGGGAATTTAAAGTGGGAACTTGATAAAAGTACTACTGCTCCAATACAAAAAAATATTCTAGGTAAGAGTTTAAACTTCAAAGGTAACATCTCTAAAGAGAATTTAGATAAACTTACAACTACTAATACATCTGTTAATGATATGTATTATATCGTTTCTGAAAGTAGTAGTACACCTCAATATGTTGGTAAATTTGCAGTATGTACTAAGAAAAATCCTAGTGTAGAGTGGAAATTTACTGGAAGTGTTATAGGTCCTAAAGGTAATAAAGGGAATAAAGGTGACCAAGGTCCTAAAGGAGATATTGGTCCAAGCTTAACTGCTAAAGGTTATAAAGAAAATAAAGATGCTATAACTGCTATATCTGATGCTAAAGTAGGAGATATATGGTGTGTATGGAATCCTAATGATTTAACTTATGCAGATAATGGAGATATGTATATATATGATGGCTCTCAATTCCAAAAAATGACTAATACTAAAGGTGTTAAAGGTGATGTAGGACCAGGAATTAAGATAAAAGGAACTAAGAAATCAATTAATGAATTAACTTCTGCAACCGGAACTAAAACTGGAGATTGTTATTTTATTTATGATGCTAATAATAAAAACCAACCAGAGCAAGGACATCTATTCTTCTGTAATGATGAAAAAGAAGCTGGGACAAGAACTGGTTGGACAGATTGTGGTAAGATACTAGGTGATAAAGGAGATAAGGGAGGAACTTGGAAGCCTAATGTTCAAGAAGACGGAACTCTTAATTGGGCTTTAGATAATTCAACAGATACACCAGCTAGAATCAATATCAAAGGTCCAGCAGGAACTAGTATGCACTTTAGAGGTAATCAAACTGTTACTGGATTAAATGCTTTAACTAGTGTAACTAAAGGTGATACTTATTTAGTTACTGGTTTAGTGAGTAATGGAGATACACTACCTTCGGCAGATGGAAGAATTGGAGCTTTAGCAGTAGCTCAAGTTAGTGCTAACTTTGGTTCACAAGCTCAATGGGTTTATTCTAAATCTTTATATGGTCCTAAAGGAGAGAAGGGAGAAAAAGGGGATAGAGGAGCATATGGTAGACCTGGTAATTCATTTAGTTTTGCTGGTGAAGGTACTTTCCAACAGATGATAGCTCAAACTCCTTCTGATGAAGGTCAAATGTGGGTAGTAAGAGATGCTAGTGATGAGCTACGAAATGGTCATGCTTTCCTAAGAAATGAAACTGGTACTCAAACTGGTGAAGATTATTGGGATGATATGGGGCAATGGTCGGGAGATGCAGCAGTTCATATCGTAGATAAGAAACCTACTCAACAATCTACTGCTTACGAGAAAGATAGATATGTGTGTTATGTACACGAAAACTCAGATAAAAAACAAATATCAGAGCTTTATTTAGAGAAAAAAGGCGAAAAAGAACCTAGACCAATCGCTCCTTCTACTAATAATATGTTATTGCAAGATAGTTCTTTAACTTCTTGGAATGGTAAACCATTAAATTCTGTTATAGAAGCTTTAAACACTATTGCAGATAATATTAGTATAAGCAAAAGCTCACCAGAACCAACACAAGCTAAACAAGGTAGAATCCATATAAAACAAGCACAAACTGATAATGGAGAAGACCAAATATTATATGCTACTCCTAAAAATGGTAGTGGTTTTGAGTGGAGGCAATTTACTTTCCCTGCTACTGGAGGAGGTGGAGGTGGTACTGGAGATAATAGGCTTTGGTATCCGAGTGTTTCAGCAGATGGTACTATATCTTGGGTGAAAGAAAACACTTCTAACCCACCAGATAATCGTAATATAATGGGACCTGGTATAGAACTAAAAGGTAGCAAAGAATCATCACACGAAATAAAACAAATATCTACTGCTTCTAAAGGTGACGTTTGGTTTGTTCATAACTCAAGTAGTCCTTCAATTGAAGATGGAAGTATGTTATACTGTTCTACTAATGTTACTGGTACTGCTAATCCTACTGCTTGGATTAATATAGGTAAGTTTATGGGAGCTAATGGTAAAGACGGAAGTGGAATTTATTTTCAAAAAGTTTGGAAAAGCTATGAAGAGATTAAACACGCTACTCCTAGCTTAGGTGATGCTTATGTTGTACAAGATTTAACTGATAATATACATCATGGACATATGTATATATGTATTAATAATAAATATCCTTTAGAAAGTAATGTTGAAAATAACTGGAGAGATGCTGGTTCAATGATTGGACCTAGAGGTATAGGAGTAGATATACAAGAAGCTCCTAGTGGTTGGGACCCAAGTAAAGCTCCAGCACCAACTGACCCTGCTATTCATTATGTAGCTCAAGATGGTAGTATGAGAGGTTGGATTTATAAATATGATTATAAGAGCAAAGTTTGGGAAGAGATATGTCAATGGAGTGGACCTCAAGGTGAACAAGGACCTCAAGGTGTTCCAGGTCATGTTGGAGACAAAGGTGAAAAAGGAGAAAAGGGTGAAGACTTCTTATTAAGAGGAAGTAAACTTGGTAGTGATTTTTATACGTTTGTGAAAAACCCTTCTAATGCTTTTAAGGTTGGTAATGCTTTTTATGTAGTATCAGATTTTGAGGCTACACTAGATGATGGTTCGTCTTGGAATATTGAGAAAGACCATATGTATATATATGCTCATCCAGAAGCAGGAGAGTTATCTGGTAAGTGGCAGTCTATTGGTCCATTAAGAGGTCCTCAAGGTCCTCAAGGTGCAAGAGGTCCAGCTGGTACGGGTACAAGTTCAATGTTCCCTGGAACTTTAGATGTTTTCTTGAAAGATGCTAAGGTTGGAGAAGTATGGTTAATTACTGGTGCAGATAATTATGATGAAGCTACACAAAATAGAGTAATAGGTCAATTATTAATGAAAGAGCAAGATACTACAACACTATCCAACGATGTAAGATATTTAGGTCATCTAGGAGCTGGGATAGTAAAAGCAAATAGAATACCTAACCCAACAATATCGGATAATTCAAGTTTAATGATTCATAAACACAAGATAGAATCAACTCAATCTGATGATAATTTTGAACCATATTATATGTATATTGACCCTAATACTAATCACAGGTCATATAAACCTTTAAATATTTCGGCAGAAAATGTTATTACTAAGGTAGATGTTCAAACTAGAGCTGGTACTACAATACCTACTGGTAAATTATCTGATACTTTAAAATCAATGAATAACAATTTAAAACTCAACAATACTGAAATTGCTTTAGAGAAAGAAAGTCTAGGAAAAGCTTGGGACGATATTACAGTAACAAACTCTGCTGTAACTGCCCTACAACAAAATGCAACTACACTTACTGAACATTTAGTAATTGTTGATAATAGAGTTACTACTAATGAAGAAGCTATTAAGATATTACAAGACAGACCTTCTGGAGTAGAAGATATTCACATAGACCCAAATAACAATCACTGGTTTATTGATAATGTTGACACTGGTGTAAACGCTACTGGTGCTAGAGGACCTCAAGGTCCTAGGGGTCCACAAGGATTACCAGGTTCTTCTGTTCAAATTAAAGGTCAAGTTAATACTGAAAAAGATTTACCTACTCATGGCTATGTGGTTGGAGATGGATTAATTGTTAAAGAAAATAGGTGTTTGTATGTTTTAACAAGTGATTCACCTTACAATTGGATGAATGTAGGAGTAATTCAAGGTAGAGATGGTAAAGATGGAAGAGATGGTAAAGACGGTCCAATTGGTCCTAGAGGTCCTAAGGGGGCTAAAGGAGATAGAGGGGCTACAGGTGCTTCTGGTACTATAAGTGCTATAATGATGTCTATAATTGCTTCAACTGCTGCTTCAACTGCTGCAAGTATTGCTACTTCTGAGGTAATGGGAGCTATGAACGCTGCTATGGACACTGCTATAAATACTATGGAAACAACAATGGAAACTATGGTAGAAACTACTGTAGAGAAAGCTATTGAGGACTTAGGAGACTTAACTGGAGATAAGGGTGAAAAGGGAGATAAAGGTGATAAAGGGGATACTGGAGACACTGGAGCAGTTTGTACAATTGTAGGACGTGTTGACACTGTATCTGAATTACCATTCCCTAGTGAACAACAAGTAGGAAAAGGATATTTAGTTGGAACTAATGAAGAACTATATATGTGTACAAAAAATACTTTAGGTTTATGGTCATGGAAGAAAGTCGGAGTATTAAAAGGTCCTCCTGGTAAAGATGCAGATTGGACTATTGGTATTAAAGATGAGAATATGGTCACTAAACCTAATGGAGTGATAGAGGTTGAACCAGTAGCAGAAGGTGTAGAAAACCTATGGATTAAAGAAGGAAATGGTATAGAGATTGACCCTATAATGGGTAGCACTAAACCAGTAGGATACTCAATGAGAGTAACTGACCCTCTACCTCATATATCAGAAGGTGTTAAAGATAAGATATTATCCAATGATGGAAAGAGAGCAGTTTGGATAGATGCTCCAACTGGTGGTAGAAGTGATATTACCCTACAATCGCCAGATGGTACTCTATATGTGTTAGAAGTTGGAAATCAAGGAAGACTAGCTACAAGTAGGATTTCTACTACTCGTACTCCTAATCCTCCAACATTAACTTCACCAGATGGTACTAATTTCACTTTATCAGTAGATAATGATGGAAGATTAATTACAGTTTAAAATAATGGGAGTGTAAAAGCTCCCTTCTTAATTTAGGAGGAAAATAATAATATGGCAACTAATCATGCAACTTTAGAACTACCAAATAATTTTATAAGCCCAACTCAAATGATAAATGGATTTCAAATTCCAGCAATTAAATATGGAAACTTGCCTTCACCACAAGAAAAACCGTCTTTCAAAGGTCAGTTGTATTTTGCTAATGTGAATGACGAAGGTTATTTATGGTTAGCTTCTGGAACTGCTTCTATTAGTGATTGGCAACCACTTGTAGCTACTGATGCTTATGGTGATGTAGCAACTAATAAATCCAATCACTTTACAGATTCATTACAAACAATAATTGGTAAACAAATAACTACAGTTCATGTAGTAACAACAGAAACTCCAACTGGAGTACCTAATTTTGAACATCAATTATGTGTTTCAAGCTTTGGAGGTAAATATACTCTATTCTTAGGTTATGGAGGTAAATGGAATAAACTTACTAGCGATAATGGAACTATTGATACTACAAAATTAGCTAAACTTGATGTTTCAAATGATTTTACTCAAGTTCAATCTGTTAAAGGAAATGCTATTGTTTCCATTATAAATGGTACTCATGCTGACCCTAATGGTAATGTTACTGCTGATTATCCTGGACAAATGTATTTATATGAGGATGCTTCTACTAGTAAAACTGATTATTATATTGCAGATGCAAGTGGAAGTTGGGATATGATAAATGAAGAAATGAATACTGCAAACTTTGTTAAAAATAATATAGCTAATAACTTTGAAAGAACTGAACAGAAAATAGCTAATAAACAAATAGTAACAGTTATCGCTCAAAATGGCTCACCTAATATTCAACCTAATTTTGTAGGGCAAATATATTTAGACACCTCTGCTGATACTGGGAATGTATTCTTAGCAACTTCAAGAACTGCTACTCCAGATAGTGCAAATTGGGTATGTTTAAATATGCCTGGAGGACTACCTAATGATGTTGTTTTAGAAAGTATTGGAAATGACTTTACTGTACAAAATCAGAAGATTAACGGTTATCAGTTAATGACTGTGGTTGAAAGCTCTACTGCTCCACCTCAAGCCGATTCTTCTCATGTAGGAAGATTTTTTGTGCAAAAAGATGGTACTAAAATCACTCCTTATATGTGTGTTTCTACTGGAGGAACAAGCTATGAATATAAACCTATAACAGCTACTATTGGTTCTGAATATGTTAGAAAAGATAAAGTAAATAATTTTGTAGCTACTAATGACCAATCAGAAAAAGAAGGTCAGTTAATACATGGAAGACCTATATTGTGTTCAGTGGTAAGAGATGATACTCCAGATGTTTCTAATATAAGACCAGAGTTTAAAGGACAATTATATATTTATAGAAAGAGAATAGCTAGTACAACTGAATATGATACTGCTTTATGGATAGCAGACGACAATAACGGAACATCACTTCAATGGACACCTTTACAAAGAGATTTAAGAAACTTATTTGTACAAAAAGGAACTGAGAATACCTTTACTAAAGTTGTTCAAAAGATGCAAAAAGATAATGATGTTAATACTCTTGAATATATAATGGGAGCTAAAAAGATAAATGGATTGCCTACAAGTTTAGTTCCTAGTAGAATAGGTGAAACAATTATATCTGAAATGACTAATCAACCACCTACACCTTCAATATTTAGAATATATGTGGCAATAGGAGCTACTGCTAATGATTGGTTAGAAATATATAATTCTTCAAATAACTTTAGTGAATTAGAAGCTAGAACTACTGACTTAGAAGGTCATAGAACTGCTCATCACGATAGAATAACAGCTTTAGAATCAAATAGTGGAGGTGGAGGAAGTGCCTTTAATCCTTCTACAAACTACACTATAACTGGTAACAGAACTTGGAAAGGTAATAATATAATAGAAAAAGATGGAGACGCTTTAAGAATAAGACCTGTAACAAATAATGCAGCAAGTTATTTATCGTTTGCTAAAGATAGGTCTACTAGGTCAGCTTATTTTGGATATAGTAGCTCATCTTCTAATGTGTTAGCGATAGCAAATGAGAAATCAAATGCAGATATAAATCTAATAACTGTCGGTACTGGTAAAGTTAAAGTAAACAATGTAGAAGTTGCTACAAAAGATTTAGTAACTACTGTTAGCGATAAAGCAGATTCTAACTTAGCTAGATTGATTATTGCAGAAAATAAAACAGAAGTAGTTGACCAAAAAATAATTAAGGTTGAAAATGACCACAAGAATTTTGGACCAAGATTAACTACGCTAGAAGGTAATGTTAGTGGTTATGATTCTAGGATTACTGCTAATCACGATAAAATAAATCAAGAAGCTAGTAAGATAGCTAATAATAAAACTTCAATCACAACTCTTGAAAATTCTGCTTTCCACAGTGTGGAGCTTGATACAACTAACAGTAAGTTTGTATTCAAGAATAAAGGTGGTGATGTTGCCTTAGAATTGGCAATACCCTCCTTCCCTAATGCTACACCTGTCGCTAGTGTCGATGTTGTAGCAACAAAAGAATTTAGACACCCAGAGACAATAAATCTTGGAGCTAAAGTTTTGCCAACTGATAGTTTAATTCAACACATCAGATATACTTCATCTGATACGTCAGTAGCTACTGTTGATAATAAAACTGGAGATGTAACTACTGTAGCAGTAGGTACTTGTAAGATAACTTGTAACTCGCTTCAAGGTAATAAGACTGCTGAATGTAATGTAACAGTTGTACCAATCAGACAAACTCATACTATTAGATTAAACGAGGTTAAAAGAGGAAATGACGATTTATTATTTAGAGATTTTGCTTGTGGAGATAGAAGAGTTTCAGTACCAGCTAATAAGATGATACACAAATTAGCTTGGGCAGCTGGTTCGACTGCTACCAATCCTATAAATGGAGCTATGATTTTTGTAGTTGATAAAAACACCAATACAATAATCGATAAACTAACTGTTAACTTAACTGTTGCACCTATGGCTGATTATATAGGGTACACAAAAAAATATACTACAGGGGTTCTTAATAAGGTTTATGACGTGCCTACTTACTTCTGTTGTAGGTCAAACTCAACAAACAATACTCATAAAATAATTAGACTTAAAGACCCTGGATATGCAAATGGAGTAGATTCTTGTATTTTTGATTATGTTATTGCAGAAAATATAGGACAAACTATACCACAAGCTCAATTTGGTTGTAATGAGAGAACATTTATCGAAGTAGAATGTGAGGTATAAAAATAGAGAGGGTTAATTCCCTCTCTTAGTTTAAAATATTAGTATAACTGTAAATAACAAAGCAGTTCCAACTGACCATAACACTATCTCTGAAAAGCTTGTGTTATCTTGATTATATTTTTTCTCACAATATTCTTCAAACCTTCTCTGTTCCTCTAGTCTTTTTTCCTCTAATTTCTTACTTTCATAAAACCTATACTCTCTTATTCTATCTTGTTCATTCATAATAACATCTCCTTTTATATTTTAATACTTATCATCTATTAGCTGCTTTAAATGCCAATGTGGCTTATGAACTGCTCTAAATCTTTTATCTTTACATTCTCTTACATATTGCATATATAATCTATAATATTCTTTTACTCCTTCTTCAAACAATGTAAAAATCAATATTATATCTGCTTTAGAAATTGCTATCCCATCTTCATTTGAATCTCTTAATAAATCTGTTACTTTTAAATTCTCTGCTACCTCTATATATATTTGATGATGTCTAATTTCAAAACTGTTTTGTTGTACTGTATTTTCCATAATAATCTCCCCTTCTATCTTGAATAATCTAATAATACTAATTTGTTGTTTGAATCTATTCCCCAATTACTAGGCACCTGCCATTCATTCCAATCTAAATCTGTTTTCATTAATATATCTCTAATATCTCCATATCTTAATTCTTTTTCTAAATGTTCATTCCTTAATAAATCATCCATATAACAATTATTATTCATTCTCATTATATCTTCCCATTCTTTTTCATAATAATGTTCTAAGAAAGGTTTAACTCTTTCCATTACTATTATATTGTTTTCAAACTTTTCTACTTTTGCTAATACACCTAATTTACTGTATTTTAAATAGTTTTCATATTCTTTTTTGTTCTCATTTAAATCTTTGTATATATTATGTTTTTCCACTAAATGTTTTTTGATTAATACTTTTCTTGTAGTCCCATAACTTGTCATTGCTTGTACCTCCTTCTTTGTTTACTATACTTATACTATAACATCTTGAAAAGGGATTGTAAACCCCTATTTCAAAATATTTTATTTTTATACTCCTAGCATAACTTGTAATTCTATACTCTCTGTTTTTTCAATTCTTTCTTCTGCATATTCACACTGCTTGTCCGATATTTCTGAACCAATATATCTATGTCCTAACATCTTACAAGCTACACCAGTTGTTCCAGTTCCCATAAATGGGTCATAAACTAAACTATCTTCTCTAGCATACATTTCTAAAAGTTGCATACATAAATCACTACTAAATGTTGCTTTATTTAACTTACAGCTTCCATCATTATTAGCTGCTTCTATAAAGTTTTGTACATTCTCATACATTTTTTGTCCAGTAGCTCTCACACTAACTACCTTCTTATTAGCTTTGAATGTTTTTTCAAAACCTCTTTTGTTAAATACAAACACATATTCTGTTATTCTTGTAAGTTTGTTAGATGAGCAGTTATTTGGTAATGCTTTTCTTTTCTTCCAAACAATTGTATCAGCTAATGTAAAGTTTGTGTTTCTTAGAATATCTGCTACTGCTAACCACATACCTTCTGTGTTTTCTGTACCATAGTTTATATTAAATAACACACAACCATCATCTTTTAACTTAGGTTCAATCTTATTAAATAAATCAACTATAAACTCTGAGTATTCTTCATTACTCATATTATCAACAAAATTATCATATCTAACGTGTTGATAGTTTCCTTCTTTTACTTTTGTGTTTCTTAATGTTCCTTTTTTACCACTCTTTTTGTTTGTGTTGTAGAATGGAGAAGTCAATACTAAATCCAAACTCTTATCCTCTATTCTATTAGTTAAAGTTACTTTACAATCCTCATTAAATATTCTATTCATTATTTCCACCATTTTCCTTTCTTTATTCCACCCCATAATACTTTACATTTCATTTTTAAACAATACTTAGCATACAGATAAATTAATGGGCTTCTTAATCTACCTCTTGAGCAATAGAAGATTATCTCTCTATCCCCAGTGCCATATATTTCTTCTAACTCTTCTCTAATTATATCTTGTCTTCTGTATATAGACCTTGTTATTGTTATTGGAGCTAATGGATATATAGTTTTCATATTCAAATAATCTTTATAATCCATAGCTTGTACATTTTTTGCACCTTTAATATGTTTTGCTTTATATTCTTTATTGGTTCTAACATCAACTAAGATGTGTCTACTTCTTAATCTCTTTGTAAACATATCTACCTCCTTCAACCTTATGAACTTATATTAACATACTATTAATAATTGTACAACCCCTTTTTAAAACTTTTTTCATAAAAGATGAATTTTATTTACCATAATTTAGCACTAAACTTATACTCTGTACTTTTAACACTAATTTTCTATATATGTAGTAGCAAGATATTAGAGAGGAGTGATAAAATTAACATTCTTGGTAAATCAGAAATAACAACAAAACAGATGAAGAAATGGCTTAAAAGTAAAAAAGCACATAAACTAGCACTTGATAATGTAGATAATTTCTATAACCTAGCTAAGAAAAAAGGTGTCAATCCTAGTGTACTCTTATGTCAAGCTATGATAGAAACAGGTTGGATGAAGTTCGGTGGCGTTTTAACTGCTGAGTATAAAAATACATGTGGATTAAAAAACAGTAAAGGTGGAGGTTGTCTTGACCCTAACGCTCATGCAAAATTTAAATCATGGGAAGATGGAATAGAAGCTCACGCTGAACACCTAGCTTTGTATGCAGGTAAAAAAGGTTATCCACTAAAACGTCCTAAAGACCCTAGACACTTTGATTATCTCTATGGTAAATGCAAAACTGTAGAAGAGCTATCTGGTACTTGGGCAATGGACGAAAGTTATAGTAAAAAAATTATAAAATTAGTCAATGAACTAGAAGGAGGAAAAAATAATATGAAAATTAACGATATGTTTATTAAATACAATTTCTCAACTGGTAGAAGCAAAGTTCAATACATTGTAATACACACTACTGGAAACACTGGTAGAGGTTCTGGAGTAGATAATCACTTTAATTATTTTAATGGTGGTAATAGACAAGCTTCTGCTGATTACTTTGTAGATGATAAAAAGATAGGTAAGTTTGTTGGGGATAACAACTACTCTTGGGCAGTTGGAGACGGAAAAGGAAAATATGGTATTAGTAATTCAAATTCTGTAAGCATAGAAATATGTGTGAACTCTGATGGTGATTATAACAAAACAATAGCTAACACTGTTGAGTTAACTAAATTCTTAATGAAGAAATATAACTTACCTATATCAAAGGTCGTTCAACATTACGATGCGAGCAGGAAGCAATGTCCCGCAGAAATAAGAGCAGGAAAGAACGGTATTACTTGGAGTAAGTTTATTAGTATGGTTAATGGTGCTTCTGTTCCTACAAATAGTGGTTCAAGCTCAAGTGGTACTTCTAGTAAAAAACTTTGGGAAGTTTCAATAAGTGGGGAACTTATAAAAGAGTTACAATCTGAACTTAATAAACAATGTAATGCTAGGTTGACAGTTGATGGATATTTTGGTGATTCGACTTTAGATGAATGTATAACTGTTAAACAAGGTGCTAAAGGTAATATAACTAAAATAATACAAAAGAGATTAAATGCTTTAGGATACACTACTAATGGTATAGATGGAATATTTGGTGGTGGTACTCATAATGCAGTGATTAAGTTCCAAAAAGCTAAGAATCTATCTGCTGATGGGATAGTTGGTAAAAATACATGGAAGGCTTTAATGGCTAAATAGAAAGGGGGAAGGAGGAGAAAAGTCTCCTCCTATAAAAACAATGTTAAAATGTGAAGAATGTGGTAGTTCAATAATTACTTATAAGAAGAAAGGTAAAATATATTGTGAGTGTTGTTATTGTGGACACACTGTACAAGATTTTGAAGGAAGAGAATACAATGGGATACAGAATTTGTTCAACTTGTCAGAAGAGATATAATGAATTAGAAGAGTGTAGTTGTAAAAAGAATAATAGAAATGATTACTCAAAAGAGTATTATCAGAAAAATAAAGAGCAAATGAAAATATTAACTTCTACTAGATGGAGAAGACTAAGATTGAAAATAATACAACGTGACAATGGTTGTTGTCAAAGGTGTTTAAATAAATTTGGTATTATAAATGGTTCTGAATTACAAGTACATCATATTAAACCTAGGAGTGTTTATCCAGAACTGATATATGATGAGAGTAATCTTATAACTATGTGTAAACTATGCAATGTAGAGTTAGGAACAAGAGAAGAATTAGACTTTGAAATAGAAGCAAAAAAAGAAATAGAGATAAATTTATAGGAGGATATTATGTCAAGAAACAAAAAACCGGCACTTTTTAAGCAGGGGAAATCGGAGTCTAAAGCCGAGCTTAAACAAAGAGCAGAATACGAAGAAAAATTAAAAGGAAAAGATGATTTATTCAGAGAAATCCCACCAGGTTTAACGGAAAGAGGAGCAGTATACTATGTATTTTTAACTACTCAATTAGAAGAGAGTGCTTTACTATGTAATTTAGATATACCAATCCTTAAACAAACTGCTGACACTTTAGATAAAATGGATATGTGTGATGAGATACTAGCTAGAGATGGTATATTAGTTGAGGATAAACAACCTAATGGTTTAATCAAATGGAAAGAACATCCAACAGTTAAAACTAAAGCTACTTATTCAACAGCTTTCAGAGCGTTTTGTTCACAATTAGGAATGTCTCCAGCAGCTAGAGCAAGTTTAGCAGGAGCAGCTATGGAAAGAAGAATGAATGAGGAAGACCCAGTTCTTAAGCTTCTAAGTGGAGAGTAGGTGATAGTATGAATAAAGATATTAAATCCATCATAGAAGAAGCTAGAGCTATAAAAATAGTGGAACAAGCATATCAATATATGAAAATGGTGTTGAGAGAAGATTATCCAGGTTGGGAAATCAAAGCTCAATGCAAAATACTAGAGAAATTATGGGACGAAGACCAATACAAAGAAGAATGTAAATATTTCTTTAGTTTGACACACATTAAAAAAATAGCTGGTTTATTAAAACTATTAAATTTCGCTACAGGATTTGTAGCTAATAAACCAGTTTATGAAAACTTATCTGACTACCAATGTTTTCTAATAGTTAATTTATTTGCATGGAGATTAAAAGATAAACCACATAAATTCAAGCATAGAAAAATTACTTTGTTCGTTTCAAGAAAAAACGCGAAGACTGCAACAGTTGGTATAATCTATATATTATTAATGCTTACAGAACAAAAGTTTTCAGAGTTTTATTCAATATGTTTAAATCGTGAACTTGCAGGTAGTTTTTGCCCAAATATATAGGGATATATATTTAGTATCGAGTAAATTCGGTGAACCCTAAGTTATATAATATGGGAATACCGAGGTAACTTTATGAATAGCGTTGAGGTCATAAAGCACCGTAGAGCGTAGAGGTTGAATAAATATAACACCTCCAAGAGTATTCGACACCTAGAACAGGTGAAAATGTACGCCGAACTTATAAGAAATTATAAGAACATAGGGATAAAAAGCCTTATGGTTAACAAAATTGGAAATACGTAAATCAATGGTTCAAATAATAGGAGCAAGTCCTTATATATTAAAATATTTTGAAATTTCAACTTCTTTCCTTGGTAAGCTAGAATGTACAATTACTAAATCATTCTTCCAACCAAGGGTGGCAGAAGCTGGAAAAAACAACTCGATTTAATATAGGTTTGGTCGAGTATAAATTGGGATGTATCGGTAAACCCTAAGTCTAATTGATATGGCAATACCGAGAGTGTGTAAAGTTTAACACATTTGTAACGACTAGGTGATGAGCATTAAAAAACTAGCAATAACTCACCCACGAGCTCCCGACACTATAAGCAATAGTGAAAATATAGTCTGAACTTATGGGAAACTATAAGAAGCAAAGGATAAAGAGCCTTTGTGATAACAAAAAGCAGACCTTGTGCCTAGACACACTTGGGTACGTTAAATTCGGTGAATTCGGTGAAAACCTTATTAACTAATATAATGAATAAGACAATACCGAGCCAAGCTTCTTGGAAACAAGTTGAAGGTGTAACGACTAGATATAGTAACCTAATAAATTAACACTTCTTTAGAGGTGTTTTTTTTATGGAGAAATATCCACGAGCTCCGAACACTATTTATAATAGTGATGATATAGTCTAAACTATATGGTGACATATAGAGGTTAGGATAAAGAGCCTAACGTTAATACAAATGTTGTGTGTGATGAGGCTGGTAATATGTCAGATAACTCTAATATGTTAAGTATGGCAAGTGGTCAGAGGTCCGTATTAAATCCATTACAGTTTGTTACAACCACTGCCTACGCCAACTCGACTTCAATAATGCACTCAGAACTTGATTATATAGGTAAAGTTCTAAATGGTGTGGTAGAAGACGAGTCAGTTTTAGCTTTAGTATATAGAGCTGATTATGAACATTTATGGGATGATATTGGTATATTACAAGCTAACCCATTAGTTATAGAAGAAAATTTTGAATTGATAAGAGAAGATAGAAAAAAAGCCTTATTAGTACCAGAAGTAAGAGAAGAGTATATGACAAAGTCAATGAATTATTTTGTTGATTCTTGTGCTGGTGATAACTATGTAAATGCAGAAGATGTTAAGAAATGCTCAGTACCAAAATCAGAATTTGATTGGAAGGGTAAAGATGTAAAACTTGGACTAGACCTAGCAATGTCGGGAGATAACGTAGCAGTAGGTATGAGTCACTATGATTTAGATACAGATACATTTACTGCAATGTCAGTAGGATTTATTCCAGTATTAAAATTAGATGAGAAAATAAAAAAAGAACGTTGTGACTACAGAAGACATATTGAAGATGGAAATTGTATCGCTTGTGGAACTAAAGTAATCTCATACAAAACTGTATGTAGCTTTATATTATCACTAGAAGAAGAATATGGAGTTACCGTAACTGAGCTAGGATATGATAAGTGGAACGTTAACGAAATCAAGGAAACGTTAGAAGAAGCAGGTATAATGATGACTGAAATACCTCAGATAGCTAAACACACTTATCCATCAGCTAAAAAAATAAGAGAAGAAATTGAAACTCATAAATTCAGATTTATAGAAAACAAATTACTTGAAGAGAACTTCGCTAATGCTAGAATATTCCCAGATACTAATATGGGATACTATGTTAATAAGAAGAAATCAGAAGGTAAAGTTGATATGGTTATATCGTTAATCAACTCAATAGCTTTATGGTTGCTTGAAATTAATGATGGAACTTCTAAGCTATATGAAAACAAAGAAATGCTTGTATTATAAAAGAGAGGGTATTATCCCTCTCTAATTAATTATATTTAGCTTCTAGCTTATCTATTTTTTCCATTAATACTCTTTGTAGTATTATATCATCAAATTCCCAATCACTTCTAACTACATAATCAGCTTTTTTATCAAAACCTTTAAACTCTTTTCTGTCATTCCATAACCTAGATATTATATTTTTTATCTTATCTCCTCTTTTGAACATCTGTCTTATTCTAGTAAATAATCCAATTTCTAAATATATTACTATACAATTTTCAGTATCCATACTTTCTACACCTTTAGGGTCAATAATATAAAAGTCTTTGCCTTCTAAATCTTTCTTTGTTGTCCAATAATAATTCCCATTAAATACAGTCTTTGCTATTGCACTATAATATTCACAATCTCTTATATACTCACTAGCAAATATATGAGTGTCTTCACCTTCATATCTAGGTTGTCTTGTAGTCTTACTTATAACCTTGCTCATTCCATATCTATCACAAGCCTTGTCTACTATATAATCTTTCCCTGATGCACTTTTTCCTACCACTAATATTAACTCTTTACTCATTATTATTCACCTTTAATCCTTTTTAATTTATTTACATATTTAACTATTTCATCAAATTGTTCAAAAGTAAGATTAACTCCCATACTACTTGTTGAAAAATAAACTGATTCTTTACTATTTTTAAAAGATATATAATTATCACTTGGAGACTGAACTTCTAAATAATCTTTATCATCATCTTCCAATATAAAACCCTCACCTATCTCTTCAAACTCTGCTTCTTTTTCATCACATACTTCCCATTCAGAACACATCCATTTATTAATAAAGTAAATTCCATCTTTTAATTCAATTATAGGAGTTTGTTCACCGTTTGATTCTGTATGCACTTCTTTTGACCTAAAAGCCCTCCCTAAATTACCTAACAATTCCCCTACTAACGTTTCATGTTCCCCTTCTACTGTGAACCCTTTGTCTACCATCTTAATTCCATCAGTCTTTATCAATTCTTCTAAAGTTTTTAATCTAAATTCTATTTTCATTTCATCTACCTCTTTCTTTTATTTGATATATTTATTGTAACATAATATTTATAGCTTGTCTACTATTTTTTCAAAATTAAAGTGAGATTTCTCACCTTAATAAAATTTGAATTTTAATTGTTTAATTCTTCCACTAATTCTAGTAACACTTCAACATCTATTCCTTCTGTTTCAAAGTTTTTAACCTTGTTTGCCATAGCTTCAACTAATTGTGCCATATAGTTTGCTGACTCTTCTGGAGTGAAGAAACCATCTGCCATTACCTTAGCAGAGTTATCTACTATATCACTGATTGTTACATTCATATCATCCATATTGTTATAAGCTAACATTAGTCCATAATCTTTGAAGTTAAACTCCACATCTTCTTCTTCGCTAACTTCTTCTTCAAATGTTTCTACCTTAGTTGCTGTTTCCTTTATGCTCTCCTTTGTTTGTTCACTACAACCAACAAACCCCATTAAACTTAATCCTAATAACCCTAATACCATAATTCTTTTCATTTTATTTCTCTCCTCTTACTCTTTATTTTTTTAATAATATCAATATTGTTTGTCTTAATACTTCTATATCATTTTTCAATTCTTTAATCTCATCATTAAGTAATTTGTTAACTGTTTTGTCTCCACTATTTACTGGAGTATTCGCAACCTTCTCATCTTTATAGATATTAACCCATTTGTTTATTGTTGAGATTGGCAAGTCATACTCTTTACTTAAATCACTTGCCCTCACTCCTTCTTTTCTCTCTCTAACTATTTTTCTTTTGAAGTCTTCATCATATCTCTTTGAAGTATCTCCCATTTTCATTCTCCTTTCTGTTGTTATACCTTAAGTATATCCACTTTTCTAAAACTTATACATTTGTTTTGAAAAAGTTTTTGATTTATCTTATGTATTTATAATAATACTTTGTTTACAGAATGTCAACACTTTTTTGAAATGTTTTTTAAAAAGAAAAAAGAAGGATTACTCCTCCTCTTTATCTTACTTCTCAAACTTTTCAAACACACTATCAAATATATAGTATAAACAGTTTACTACTATACTATTACCAGCTAGTTTATATAGAGCAGAATCAGAAAGTCCCAAGTCTTTTACTTTATAGAAATCCTCATCATCAAACCCCATTAATCTCCAACACTCTAACGGAGTTAGTTTTCTTATTCTATATGAATCATCATCTAACCACTTACTTCTATTTCTAGTTTCCATAGTAGGACATATTCCATCTGTAGAATGTACAGCAGTTTCTATTCTATGCCATCCTTCGCACTCTAATTCTCCAACTACTTTTATATTATTTTCTTCAGTTACTATAGGTTGTCTATATCCACCTTCACAAGTTGTAATAGTTGGTGCTACCCCTTCTTTATTATATACACTTCCTGCTTGATGAGTTTTGCCATTCTTGTCAAAGCAACCACCTAATCTATCCACTTTATTTTCTTTGCAACAAGGTAAATCAAATTGTATTTGCTTAGGTTCTTCTATATTTCCCATAGCATATCCATGTGTGCCAGCACATAAAGTTTGACTTACGCCATTAGGACTATAAGTTTTACCAGCTTGTGAATTCGGGTTAATTGAAGTTTGCCCAGTATATATCGTGTTATTAGTATCTTTATTTTCTCCATTAGACTTATACCTTTTTTGTATCTCTTCACTTAAATAATACTTCTCTTCTACTTCTTTTTGTAGTAAGTGTTTCAATCTCACTCCAGCATCTCCGCCTAAGTTGAATTTAAAATCTAACTTAATATCATTTCTTACACAGATAACAAATATTCTTTCTCTGTTTTGGGGTATACCATAGTTTTTAGCATTTAGACATAGTGGAACTAATTCCTTACCTTTTTGTTTAGTAGCATAGTGACATTTATACCCCATTTTTTCTAGGTCTTCTAATATAGT
This sequence comes from Clostridium sp., assembly GCF_051650885.1. Classification (GTDB taxonomy): domain Bacteria; phylum Bacillota; class Clostridia; order Clostridiales; family Clostridiaceae; genus Clostridium. Next base: position 73,505 of record NZ_JBOFRG010000367.1, on the reverse strand, counting down.
ATAGAAATCTCCAATAAACTTTTTTTGAATTAACCCTTTAACATTCTCTATCATTATTAGCTTAGGATTTTTTGCTCTTACTATATCTAATCCAAACTTAATTAAACCACTTCTAGTATGAGTACCATCTTCATTAAATAATCCCTCTTGTTTACCAGCGTTAGAAACGTCTGTGCATGGGAAACTAAGATTGAATAAATCAAAATCAAACATATTGTTATAATCTATCTTACTTATATCTCCTAAATTGTTTGTTAACATAGTCGCTTTATAAAGTAATTTAAGCTTGTCCTTTTTCATTCTAGGAATACATGACTTTTGTTTTTTAAAATCCCAACCTATATTTCTATCTAATAATAATGTTCTCATTTCTTCGTCAGAAGGAAAATCAAACTCCATTTCTTTAAACCCATCTATATGAACTCCAGCATAAGCTATTACTGCATCAGGTTCAACTTCACTCAATCCTACAACATCAGTAGGTACTCCTAACTTCTTTAAAGACTTGTGTAATGCTCCTTTTCCTGCAAAAGCATCAAACAATCTCACGCTCTCCATATTGTATTCTTTCTTTTTTAATTCATTTCTCCACATAATATCTTCCCCTTTATTTTTAATTTTATATAATCCACTATAAGAACCATAAATACCACCACTAAAAATTAACTCATTATCATATACCTTGTACCTCTCACTATCTGCACCTACACAAGTTATTGTGGGTGCTATACCATTTTCATCATAAACTCTATTAGCTTTATCAAACACTCCATCTCTAACCTCAAACGTCATAATACTTTCATCAAACTCATTAGTTGTTATACTTAATAATTGTTTTAATTCCAACCACTTTTTGTCATTCGGTATAGAAAAACATTTATCAGTTCTAAACCAATGTTCAACTTCTGTTTTAGCCACATCTAATCTTTTAGATATTTCTTTTATTGTTAATTTAGATTCAAGTTTATGTTTCTTCAAACATTGTTGTAATTCCTTTTCTTCGACATTGAATTTTCTTACCCTTACTTGAACAGGTATCATTTCTCTTATTATACTATTTGTTTTTTTCATTTTCTACCTCCTTGCCTTGTTTCTATACTTATAATAACATAATATTTATAGCTTGTCTACACTTTTTCAAAACTTTTTTCATTTATTTTCAAAATAAAAAGAACAAGAAATTAATCTTGCTCTTTCTACAAATAAATAAAAGGTGAGAAGTTCATATGTTATCCACTTTATATCTTATGTTTAATACTTTACTAATCTTTAGTTTTCTTACTTAACTGATTGTTCCGTATTACTTCATATGTATAAAGTAATTAATCATTTGTTATACTTATATTATAGAATGTTATGTGAAAAGTGCAACTAAATAAATAAAAAAAGAGAGAAAAAATCTCTCTTAATTACTTTTTTATTCTTCTCCAGTAGTCAACAACCTTGTTATATATTTTAACTTCTAATCTATACAATGTTTTCTGTAATCTAAATACAATCTTTATTAATGCTAATATAATTATCGCTAACATAATATAGATTTCTACCACTAAAGCAATCTCACTTAGTTTAACCATTCCCAGCCAGTCATATTTATTTGCTATTATATTAATGAAGTTGGTTAATAATATTAGTAATAAATCAACTATAAAACTTATACAAAGTATTTCTTCTATTATCCTACTATATTCCTTAGCGTTATTTTGTATCTTCTTAATCATTCTTGTGTTCCTCCAAATACATTTCCCTACTCTTTTTAAACATCTCAATAGCTAAGTAATAGTTTTTAGCACCTTTCATTGATATATCAAAATATCTTTCTTTTACATCTTTTTCAAACTGAGCTAAATCACCATCAAAGCACCCACACCAAACTATATTTTTATCTACTAAATAATAGACATCTCTTTTACTAGAACCACAATTACCTACCATCATTACTTCATTATAATAAAAATGACACTTGCTATAAACATTCTCATAATTTTTTATTAATAAAACATCAATTGAAAAGTTGCAATATCTAAACATTGAATTATTTACATCAACTATAATATCTTTGTTTTTAAAAAAACAACAATAGCTCATCACACAACTATCTATACCAAAATATTTCACTCCTCTTGCTATATTAGAGTTCCTACACTTTGAATCAAGCATTTTTATACTTCCTATATTTATGAAATCACACCAAGTAATATCACAATCTATAAACTCCAAGTCAATATCTAAATCCGAAAAATCAACATTACTGATTTCACAATCTGAAAAAACAAATTTCCCTATTTCATATTTTTCAATTAATTCTAAGCAGAAAATATTTTTCTCAAATTTTTCTTGAGTTATATATAATCTGTCACCTTTTAAATTTCTCTTTATATACTCATCATTTAATACAAATTTCTCCATTACACTCTCTCCTTTTTACTAATAAAATTGTAGTTTTATAATTGGCTTACTTCCTTATTCCAACACTCTTCACAGCTCATTCCTCTGCACCCTAGAGTGGATTTACTTATCTTGTTTAACTTTCTGCTCTCTTCATCTGCAAACGGTCCACAATTCAATTCTCCAGGACATGTAGTCCATATTAAAAACCCTCTTGGTATATTCTCTCTTCTTGTAGCCTTCATTCCATATTCTATTCTCTTCATATTATTCTCCTTTTAATTTGATATTTATATTATAAAGCTTGTCTTGTAATTTGTCAATACTAATATTTACATTTCCCACAACTTATCCCTTGGCAACCACAGTTAAAATTACAACTCAATTCCCTATCACAATCCACACAACACTTATTACAACTATTCCTCATAAGTTTATAAGAACCTTCAAACCACATTGGTTCTTTATTGCCAATTAGCTCATTTATCTTAGTAATACAGTCGATTACTGTGTCATTTTCATCTTTCAACTCTTTTATCTTCTTGTTATTTACCGTTAACACTAATTTTAAAATTTCTATTTCTTTTAAATGGTTCGCTTTTTCTACTTCTTTCATATCACTCACTCCCTTTATTTGATAAATTTAGTATAACAAAAAAGAAAGAGCTTGTCTACCCTTTCTTCAAAAAAACTTTTATTAAAATTTCAATTCTATATAACCATTATCTTGTAAGCCTTTTGTTATCCAGTTAATACCTTTAGTAGTTATATAAGAAGTTGTATTTATCTTATTATTACAAGAACTTACTTTTACCTCAAACATATTCCCATCTATAAATCTTTGGTAAGGTAGATTATCTTTCATTAATATCTTTCTTTCTCTTAATATCTCGAATAACTTATTTCTCCCTATACCCACAGTCTTAGCATATTCTCCAACACTTACTAAACCTTCTGTATTTGCTATTTGATTATAAACATTAACTTTTGGTTGTTGTTGTAGAATTATATTTTCTTTCTGTTGTATAATCTCATCTTTTTGCTCAATTGTTTTTTGAGATATTAAAACTGCTCTTGACAATATCTCTAAATCACTCATGCCTTCTTCTATTGGAATATATCCTCCAGTTTTTCTTATTTGTGGTAGCACTTCTTCCATAACCCAAGCTTCAAACTTTTCTGCTTCTGGTAGTTTAGATTTAATAATTAATCTATAAATATCACTTTCTGGAATGATTGACATTTCTTGATTTCTACCTATTGAATCCATGATACGGTGTTTTACCGTACCACGACAATGTTGCGAAATTGCATCATTAGGTCTTGCATATCCTAACATAGTTGCAACATCTTTTCCTACAAAATATGGTTTTCCTTCAACTTCTAAAGTTCTTATTTCTCCAAACACTTCATTTTTAAATACTGTTAAATTATTCATAATTCCCTCTCCCTTTTATGCTATTTTAAGGACTACAGCTAACCATTATTTATTGTTTGTTTTCCAATTCTTCTAATGTATCTAATAATAATGTATAAAGTGAATTCCCTTTGTTAATAACAAATTTAGTATGTTTAGAATAATAAAATTCCAAATTGGCTTTATCTAATACATTCTCTTTTTCATTGCAATAATCATCTAGTTTAATTTTTTTCTGAGCAACAGCAATAGCTAGAGCATTTAGTTTAATTGAAGCTACTTTATTTTCTCTCCAAAAATTACTGTAGTTATCTTTAGTAACAAATTGTCTTTCGCCAGTTTCTCTATTTGTTTTTACATAAATAAAACCATCTTTATCCATTATTCCTTTCTCTACTAACTTATCATCCCAATTAATAGAGGTTCTTGGAGTAATTTGTACCTCTGAACATATCTGCTTTCTTGTTTTAAATTTTCCCTCCTCACAATCAAACCTTTTCTTGGAGTATTTAGTAAATTTATCTGGGTCTTTAACATTGAACTCTGCTTGTACATATTCTTTTTTTGGTATTGAGTATTCTTGATATTCACATTCAAATATCAAACTCCTCCCTTGCTTCCTTATATTGTTTATCACCCAACAATTTTTTTTCATTTCCTCTTTGATTCTCTCCTCTGACCATTTCTTAATGGTTATAGGAGCTACACCAATTACTCCACTAAGTTCTTTCTTTTTAAATTCTTTTTTCAAAATACCACTCCTTTTCTATTTATTTAAAAGGTATATCCTACTACACGCACTTAATATATAAGTGCATATACTTACATATACCTTTTAAAATATTGTTTTTCCTCGTTAGAGGTCGAGTACAATTTAGATTGTGCTCGAATAACAGTTTAGTAACAAACTAATATTGTTGGATTTGAGTCTAAGTGTTTTTATCAAAGCCACTTATCCTAATGTTTGTTTATTATTTATTATAACATATTATAACAAAATGTACAAGCTTTATTTAAAAATTTTTTTTATTCACGAGGAAGCCATTTTTATTCACGAAGAGTCCGTTTTTATTCATATTGGATATACTATAATATATATAATATAATAATATATATAATATAAGCAAAACAAGTTTGCAAAAGACTATTCTTTAAACAATATATACTGTATTCCAATGGATAGTTAGGGTGTATTTAATTGGATAGTTGGGTTGTAATCTTAAAACAGTATTATGTAATAATAACTAAATTAAATGTACTTATTCTGTTTAAAATTCATATATAAAGAGAAGGAGGGATATAAAAAATGGGTATATTAGATTATTTTTCAAAAGCTAAATTCACAGAGCAAAACCAATTAGGCGTAGTTGAGATAACAAATTATTCTTTTAACAGAGATAATATTACACAACAAGATGCTTTATCTATTCCAACTGTAGTGAATTGTAGAGAATTAATCTGTTCCTCGGTATCTCAATTACCTTTCTATCTTTATAAGACAAATGAGGATGGAAGTATAGAAAGAGTACATGATTATAGAGAGTTTTTAGTTAATAAGAATCCAAATGATTTTCTTAATGGATATAACTTTAAGAAAGCAATAACTAATGACTATTTATTTTATGGAGCAGCTTATATTGTTCCAGAATATAAAGGAACTAAGATAGTTTCACTCTATCCTTTAGAAACTCAAAATGTAACAATTGAGAAGTTTCAAGATGGTTATAAGACTAATGCAAGAATAATATATAATGCAAATGGTCAGTCAACAACTTTCTTTCCAGAGGATTTGATTAGAATATTAAAAGATTCACATGATGGTTTTACTTCTAAAGGAATCTTAGAATTAAATGCAGAAACACTAGCTCTAGCTTTAGAAGAACTAGAGTATAGTAGAAACATAGTAAAAAACGGAGCAGTACCAAGTGGTATATTAACAACTGATGCTTCTTTATCTAAGTTATCAGTTACTAATTTAAAAGCTTCGTGGGACAAGTTATATGGTGGAGCAAAGAATGTTGGTAAGACTCCTGTATTAGAAGGTGGTTTAAAGTACCAACAGATTTCTATGAAGCCAAATGACTTGGATTTAGTTAACAGTAAAAAGACTACTGTTGCAGAGATATGTAAGGTGTTCAACGTTCCAGAATCAATGGTTAACAGTAATGCTAATAAATATGCTTCAAATGAAGCGAATGGTATTCAGTTCTTACAATATTGTATGAGTCCAGTACTTAATGCAATCGAAGAAGGATTAGATGCTTGTATTCTTAGTAGCAAAGAGAAATCAAAAGGATTGTTTTGGAAAGCTGATGTCTCTGAATTATTAAGAACTACTGAAAAAGAAAAACTAGAAACAGTTGGTATAGGTATAGAGAAAAGATTGTTTACAGTAAATGAAGCTAGACAAAAACTAGGGCTTCCAAGTATTGAAAATGATACTTTCATCTATAAGTTAGGAGATGTATTCTTAGATACTACTACTAATATGTTAACTGTTGCGAATACTGGTGCTTCTTTAGATTTAGGTAAACCTCAGACTAAAGAGGAAATAGCTAAATTCCAAATGGATTTAGAAGTTGAAAAGCACGAAAAAATGAGTGCAATTAATAAGAAATTCGCACCTACTCCTGCTAAGAGTGAAGAACCTAATAATGGAGAAGCTACTGAACAGGGTGGAAATAAAGAATCAGACGGTGAATCGGACGGTAAGAAACCGACTGAAAAAAAGACTGATTCAAAGAAAGTGACTAAGAAGGAGGAAAAGGCTAATGGAAAAACGAAGCCTAAACCTGGAGCTAAGAAGTAGTAATGATGATGGAATAATGAAAGTATCTGGTATTGTAAATAAACCAGGTATGAAATCTAAACTACTTTATAGTAATGGAAGAAGATTCTATGAAATCATAGACAAAGGTGTATTTGCTAAAGCTATTAAAGCTGCAAAAGAGATATTGTTTTTAGATGCACACGATAGAAAAAGAATATTAGCAAGTACAAAAAATGGAACTTTAGACATTGAAGAAACTGAAAATGGTGTGGAAATGTCAGCACAAATTGTTAACACAACTTATGGTAGAGATGCTTTTGAGCTTATGAATAGTGGACTTGTAGCTAATATGAGTTTTGGATTTAAATGTTTAAAAGATTCTTGGAGTAGAGACGAAGAAGGAAATCTTGTAAGAATAGTTAAAGATATGGTTGTTTCAGAAGTATCTTGTTTACAGAATCCTGCTTATGAAGACTCTGAGATAGCTACTAGAGGTGAAGATGTTGGTGAGGTAGAAATACCTATCCTAGAAGAAGAGAGAGCTATTACTGAGCCTAATGTTGATAAATTTGACTTTAAGGACAAAGACGGTAATACAATCGGTTCAATCGAATTAAGAGAGTCTACAACAGAAGCTAAAGCAACTGGAGGTTCTAATAGAGGTTTAGAGTTATTTATCTACAACCAAATTGGAGACTCAATGTGGGAGCAATGGATGGGTTCAACAGTTCCTAATCAAATTGTGAGTATGATAGACAAGCTTAGAAGTCATAACCAAGTTGATATAAGAATTAACTCTCCTGGTGGAAGTGTATTCGGAGGAAACGCTATCGCAAACTTATTAAAAACAGTACCTGGAAACAAGACAGTGTACGTTGATGGTATGTGTGCTAGTATTGCTACTGTAATAGCTATGGCAGCTGATGAAATAGTTATGGCAGATAATGCAATGTTTATGATACACAAGCCTTTATGTCAAGTATATGGTAATGCAGATGCTATGAGAAAGCAAATTGATATTCTTGATAAAATTCAAGAGGGATTAATTGCTACTTATATGAAGAGTGCTAAGGAAGGTGTTACTAAGGAGCAAATAAATGAATTAGTAAATGCTGAGACTTGGATGACTGCTACAGAAGCTTCAAACTATTTTAGTAACATAAGAGTAGAAGGAGCTTGTAAAAAGGAAAAAAGAGAGGAAGAATTACCTACTTATGAAGCTAGGTTATCATTAGAAGATATGGTTGAAGAAATTAGAGAAACAGTTCCAGTTGAAACTGAAAAGCCAGAGGTTGTTGAAGAACCGAAAGCTGTTCTAAATGAAAGACAAAAACAAATATTAGAAAATATCTTAAAAGAAATCAAAGAGAAAAGGAGTACATTAAATGGCTAATACAAAATTAATGAAAGACAAAATGCACGAATTAATGGAAGAGAGAGAGTGTATAATCACTACTGTTTCTGACGAAGTAAGAGGATTTACAAGCGAAGAGAGAAATAAAAAATCTGAACTTGAAAAAGAAATAAGTGAAATCCAAAACGCTATGGCAATAGTAAATGAATCAAGATATGACGAAAATTTAAAAATTGAAAATATAGAAGTTAATAACAAGTTAGAGTGTATTAATTCTGAAATGAGAGAATTCGTAGAAACTGGTATGGTTGGTACTGAATTAAGAGCATTAACTCCACCAGCTGCTAAAATGAACGCTACAGATACAACAGGAGTAGGTTCAGTTATTATCCCAACTGTATTATCAAACAGAATTATACAATGGTTAGAAGAGCACTCAATGGCTTTTGCAGAGTGTACTAAGTTCCCAACAGTTCAAGGTAAGTTCCAAATAACTTATGACGACGAAGAAGTTGCTAACAAATACGCTATCATAGTTGATGAAAAGACTGAGTTCAATGACTTCAAAGACTTAAAATTCAGAAAGAAAGAGTTAGACCAATTAAGATTAGTTTCTTCTTATTCTTTAACTCAACACTTATTAAATGACAGTGCTTATGATTTAGTTCCTTACTGTACTGAGAAATTAGCAGTTAAAATCGCTAGAGCAATCGAGGACCAAATATTCAATGGTACTGGTACTAAACAATTCACTGGTATATTAAAAGATACTAACGTAGCTAAAGTAACTACTGCTGTTGCTAAAACAATCTCTATGGACGATTTAGTTGCAGTTTATACTTCAATGAACCCTTCATTCTTAAATGGAGCAAAATGGTATATGGCTAGAAAAGCTTACAATGACATTTGTTTATTAAAAGATGCTCAAGGTAACTACTTTGTACAAAACGGAATGGTTAATGGTAAATTAACTAAAACATTATTAGGTATGGCAATCGAAGTTACTGATTGTATCGCTTATGATGGAGCTAATTCAGCTGCTCAATCTGGTGTAGTTTTAGCTAATATGAAAGAAGCTTACGCTATGATGATTAAGAAAGATATGGTTCTTAAGCACGTATTTAACGATACTATCCAATCATTACAAGGAACTCACTTACTATTACTAGAAATGTACTGTGATGGAACTGTATTCAACGAACAAGCAGTAATCAAATTAGAAACTAAAAACGCTTAATATAACAACTAAGAGGGCTATAAAAGTCCTCTTTTATTTCAAAAATTAGGAGGTCAATATGGACAAAATTAAATTATTTAAAGAAAAAATAGCTAACTTACTTGCTGAAAAAGAAACACTAGTAAACTTAGCTTTAACTGAGACTAGAGAAATGACTGACATAGAGAGCACTAGAGGGGCAGAGATTGACGAAGAAGTAAGGTCATTAGAAGAAATGCTTAATGTCCTAAAAGTAAGATGTAAAGCTCCAGAAGAACCAATAGCAGAGCCAATAATAGAAAATACTGTTTACACTGATGAAGAGCTTACAGAGGCAGTTAGAGAGTTTATAGCAGATACTAGAACTGAAAGCGAAAAGAGAGCAGATGCTAATCCAACTGTACCTAGCGATGCTACAAAAATAAACAAGACTAAAGACCATGCAGCTATATTACCTAGAAACATTTCTGACTTTATGTTAAAGCATTTAGAAGAACATTCAGAAGTTTTCTCTACTGTAACTAAATACCCAGCTTCTAACGGAGAGTTTGAAATAGTAATGGATACTTGTGCTTTAGAAGATAATGCTGGTAAATATATATACAGAGTTGAAGAAGGTAAAGCATTAGGTGATTTCAGTATGATGGACTTTGATGTAGTTAAACTATTTGAAGATAGATACGCTGCTAGTTACTCAATTACTCAACACTTAATTAACAACTCTAAATTTGATTTAGTTAGACACTGTATTGAACACCTAGCAGAGAGATTCGCTAACGGTATAGAATATGAGATATTTAATGGAGTGGCAGAAAGAAACGTAGCTAACAAAGGTTTTAGAGGACTTTGTGACGTAGACCAATCTCACACTAAAGCTTTAGATGTATTCTACTCAAAGAAAGAAGAAGCAGGAACTCACACTGCTGGAGTATTAGACCAATTCTCACCAGACCACATATTAAGAATGATAACTTCAATGCACCCAAGCTTCTTAGGAAACGCTAAATTCTATATGAATAGAAGAAACTTCCAAAGAGTAGCTAGTATGAAAGAAGAAGGTTTAGGACCATTCTCATCTGAATACTTAACTCAAAATGGTGTTAAGAACGGTAAAGTTACTTACACATTATTCGGATACCCAATAGTAGTAACTCAAGGTATGCCAAACGACAAATTAATATTTGGTGAAATAGATAAAGCTTACGGAATGACTATCAATAAAAATATCGAATTAAAGCATATATTTGATGATACAATTCAAGCTACTCAAGGTACTCACTTATTAACTGCTGATATGTATATGGACGGAGCAGTAATCAATCCACAAGCATACGTAATTGGAGTAGTTAAAGAATTACCAGCTACTGCACCAACACCTTAATAAAAAACATTAGGAAAATTTAGGAGGATTATAATATGAAATTATTTGATTTAAAGAGAGAAAAGAACGAAGCTGTAAAGGCTAAACAAAGAATATTAGACTCAGTTTGTAATGAGGCAAGAGCATTTAGTGATTTTGAAAAGGATGAGTTAGTATCATTAAACAACAAAATAGCTAACTTAACTTCAAACATTGGAGCTTTAGAAACTAATGAAGTTACTACTGATAAAGTAATATTAAAAGATGATATAAGAGTAGCTAGTGAAGATGAAGCTATTGACAATGAGTTAAGAAGCTATATCTCAAGTGGAATTAGAGGTAGAGAGTTAAGAGCAGTTGCTACTGGTACTAACGGAACTACAACTGGAAACGTTGGAGCAGTAGTTATACCTACTTATCTTTCAAACTTTGTTGTTCAAAAATTAGAAGAACACTCAATGGCTTTTGCAGAAGCTACTAAACTTCCTTCTGTAACTGGTAAATATCAGTTAACTATTGATAAAGAAGGAGCAGATAAAGCTGTTATAGTTGAAGAAGGTTCTGACTTAGCAGATTTCAAAATGTTAAGCTTTGGTTCTGTATTATTTGACCAATTAAGATTTGTTGCTGGTTACAAAATAACTCAACAATTACTTAACAACTCAGCTTATTCTTTAGTACCTTACTGTTTAGAGAAAATGTCAATTAAACACGCTAGAATGATTGAAAAGCAAATATTCCAAGGTAGTGGAACTAAGCAATTTGAAGGATTAGAATCTAGTGGTAAAGAGTGTAGCTTACAAGAAATATCAATCAAAGATAAGAACGGTATCCAATTAATGGACAAGTTTGTTGAGGCAGTAAACACTGTACACCCAGCTTACTTAAGTGGTGCTAAATGGTACATGAGCAGAGCAGTATACGCTAGAGTTGCTAAAATTAAATCTGCTAACGGTGACTATTTCGTACAAATGGGAGAGCAAAATGGTAAGTTAACAATGACTTTACTAGGACACCCAATTGTTGTTACTGATGAGGTTTCAACTAACTACCCTTGTTTCTTTGGAAGTATGAAAGATACTTACGGAATAATGGTTAAGAAAAACTTTGAATTAAAGCAAATATCTGGTGATACTAAAAATGCTATCGCTGGTACTGTTACTTTATTACTTGATGGTTACTTTGATGGTAAAGTTATCAACAAACAATCAATGGTAAAATTAAAGAACGCATAATATATATGGAGAGGGGTTACCCTCTCTTTTTATTTTTATAAGGAGGTAATGAAATGGCAAATAAAAAATATAAAGTATTAGTTCCTTTTTGTACAAATTTAGGAAATGATATTCCTTTTGCTCCTTTATTAAATACTACTTTTACAGTAGAAGAAACTAATTTTGGTGCTAAACTAGAAGCTGGTAAACTTACTGTTACTGATAATACTAAGATATTAGAATCTCTTGTTGAAAATGGTAACTTAGAAGTTATAGAAGAGAAGAAAGAAGATTATACTCTTGAAGAGTTAGAAGCTATGACATTAGCAGAGTTAAAGAAACTTGCTACTGAATTAGGTGTTGAAGTTGCTAAAACTAAAAAAGCTCTTATCAAAAACATCTTAGAAAGATAGGTGTAGATATGAAAGTATTTGATAAAGATATTGAAAGTTTAACTGTTAAAGATATAGCTTTATATCTAAGAGTGGAAGAAGATGAAGAAACTACACAAGAAATTGAAATGTTTTATGTAGCAGCAGTGAGTTTCATAACTAGCTACCTTAAACATGACCTTGCTTACTTAAAAGAGCAATATGATGGGGTATTACCAAGAGAATTAACAATAGCTTGTTTATACCTTATTTCTAACTGGTACGAGCAAAGAACAATCAGTGGTGCTAAATACACTTCTGCAAAATCTGCTCCATTTACAGTTACTACTATTTTAGACCTTCACAGGGGGTGGGAGTAGTGAATCCTGGCTCACTAAATAAGAGATTAAAGATAGTTGATTATATAAAAGAAAGAAACGCTACTGGAGGATTTAATGAAAAACCAACAGAAAAAGTAATAGTTACTTGTTGGGGAAATGTTAAACCTTTGAGTGGTAAAAGATACTGGGAAGCTCAATCTGAAAAAGCTAAAGTTACTCACCAAGTTACTGTTAGATATAATCCTTTAATTAACAGAGAACAAACTGTTAAACTTGGAAAAAGAACATTGACTATTAACCACGTTATTAATGTAGATGAAAGAGATGTAGAAATGATACTACACTGTTTTGAGGAAATGTAAATGGCTAAAAAGAGTAATTCAAATATTATTAGCATAGAAGGAGTAGCAGATACTAAAGAAGGAATTAGACTATTTAAAATGGGATGTCAAGCAGAAGCTTCAAAAGTAATCCAAAAGTATGCCAAAGCAGTTAAAAAGAAAGCAGAGTCAAAAGCTCCTGTTTCAAACGTTAAGCTTATTAAAGGGCATTATATGGGTGGAAGATTTGCTAGACAAAGTTTAAAGAACTCTATAACAATGGAAACCTTTTTTGAAGGTATGGGAGCTATGATATACCCAGAAAAAACTAAAGCACCTTACAGAAACTTAGTTGAGTATGGTACTAGAAAAGGCAATAGATGGCAAAAGAATGTACCTACTTTTTATAGAAGTGGAAAGACTGGTAAGATGGTTAGAAACTCTTCTGGTAATGTAGGTAGTATGAGTGGTACTTTCTTTATGACATATGCTAAGAAAGAAGTAGACCCTTCTTATAATGCAGAAATCAGAAGAGTTTATAATAAGGAGAAGAAGATATGACAAGAAGTACAAAATTGAAATTATTTTTAGCTTCTGTATTCAAACGCTTATCCACTACTAAAGAATTAACTGATATATGTGAAGTATATGACTGGGTCCCAGAAGGTGTGCCTATGCCTTATGTTACTTTTGGATATATGAATATCACTAAAGATAACACTAAGACTGTGTATGGCTCAAATATTTCTATTGATATTTTAGTTTGGGATAACACAACTGGAAGACAAAGAAGTTTAGATATAACAGAAGCAATAGAAAGAGCCTTTGATACTGATTTAGAATTTGAAAATGGCTTAGAATTGGTGTCACAAGGTATAGAATATTTAGAAAACGTAGAACAAGAATATGGACTTTACAATACAATTATAAGATTGAGATGTAGAGTAGAAGACGAGGAGGACTAATTATATGGGAACTAAACAAACAGGAATGAAATGTCTAGTGTATGTGAGTGCAACTAAGACTGACTTTATACCAGCGTCTAATGGGAATATTACTGACCAAGTAGTAGATGTTACAAAGGTGCTTGGAGGACAAAGAAATGCTACATTAAGTAGAAGTGCAGAAACTATTGATGCAACTTCAAAGGATACAGTAGGGAACTGGATGGAATCACTTCCAGGATTTAAGTCATGGAGTATAGAGTGTGAAGCTTGTTATATAGCTGATGACACTTCTTACCAAGCTTTAAATACTGCTTTCTTAGCTGGTAAAAACGTATATGTACTAGTAACTTTTGGTGAGTTAGGAACTACTGGAGTTAAGGGTATGGTAGGGGAAGCAACTATAACAGATTTTCCTATTGAACTACCTTATGATGACTTAGTAACTTACTCATTAACACTTAATGGTTCTGGTGCATTAGCAGAGGGAACTTTTAAAAAAAAAACTAGTATTTCAGTAAAAGAAAAAAAATCGGAGGTAAAGTAATATGGGTGTAAAACAAACGGGAATGAAGTGTCTTGTCTATGTAGCTGCTAAAGGAACTTGGACTTCAAGTAGTGGCAATATTTCTAAAGTAGTAAAAACTACAGTTTTAGGTGGACAAAGAAATGCTACATTAAGTAGAAGTGCAGAAACTATTGATGCAACTTCAAAGGATACTGTTGGGAATTGGATGGAGAGTTTACCAGGTTTTAAATCTTGGTCAGTTGAAACAGAGGCTTGTTATATAGCTACTGATTCTGCTTATGCAACTTTAAATAGAGCTTTCTTAGATGGAGAGAATGTACAAGTATTAGTAATGTTCAGTGACCAAAATAATTCTAAAGGTATGCTTGGTGAAGCTACAATTACTGACTTCCCTATTGAGTTACCTTATGACGATTTAGTTACTTATTCTCTTACTTTAAATGGTTCTGGAGCTTTAGAAGAAGTAACAGTTACTGCTTTTGCAGATTCTTAATGGAAAATAACCCAAAATATTCTAAGTAAAAGACTGATTTTATTGTACTAATAAACACTATAATCTATATATAAACAGAGAAAGCCTACTCATTATTTAAATGGGTAGGCTAATTTTTTTTGTATATGGAGGAATTATAATGAGAAAACCAATAATTTTAAAAACGGATGCAGTTGATTACAAGTTCATACTTAAGTTTTCAACATTAATAAAGATAAGAAGTGAATACAATATTGATTTAATAAACGGAACTAACGCTTTACAAGATGACATAGCTAATTTAAGAAAGATATTCTACTTAGGTGTACAAGCTGGAGAAGATAAGAAGATTAAATTTGAAAGCTTTGTTGATATATTTGATGAATTAGTTGAATGTTATACTATTCCAGAACTAGTACAAGTAGTAGTAGATGGAATGGCAGTTAAATCAATTATCACAGAAGAAGAAGGGAACGAAGAGACAGTTTCAGAAAAAAAGTAAAACCTCTGACAATGGACGAATATATTGAGTCTTGCTATTGTAAAAGTATATTAGAGTTGAGAATAAGTAGGGAAGATTTCTTAGAACTTACTCCCTATGATTTTTCGATTCTTTATGCCTACTATTTTGAGAGTTATATGAATGATTTTAATATCCAAAGAGATGTAATAGTAGATGCAGTTGTATACGCTACTGGTAGAAGTAAGGATAAAAAATTAAAACCATTCTTTACAACCAACTCACAAAAAGAGAAAGTTAGTAAACATGGTGTTAGTACATTGGAAGAGTTTAATAACACTAAACAAATTATAGAAAATGATGAAGAGTTAAAGAGAGCAATCGATGCAGAACGTAACTTAATTTTTGGACTATAAGAAAGGAGTGATGACTTATTTCACTAGTAGTTAAAGTAAACGCTGATGATAGGCAACTTAAATCTGGTTTGGGTAATGCCAAGTCAGCAGTACAACAATTTGGAGATAGTTTAGGAAAAGTTGGTAAATCACTAACTGCTGGTTTAACTATGCCTATTATGGGTATAGGTATGGCTTCTATGAGAGTAGGAATGGACTTTGAAGAATCAATGGCAAAAGTAGCTGGACTTAGTGGAGCAACTGGAGCTGAACTTCAAGGTTTAGAAGACTTAGCAAGAGAAATGGGAAGAACAACGAGTGAACTTTTGCTCGTATAAATAGAAATATTTATAGAGAATAGGGCAAAATCGGTAGAATCTTATTTATGTTGACTTGTTCTAATATTTATGTTATATTAAGTTTAAAATAAATATTAGGGGGAGTTTTATGAAAAAATGTAATGAATGTGGACAAGTTAAGGAAGTTGAATGTTTTGAAAAATCGAGTTCTTGCAAAGATGGTTATAGAGGAACTTGTAAGGATTGCAGAAGAGAGAAGAAGAAGCGAGTAATTATTTGTAAACTATGTGGCAAACAACATAGGACAATAGATTATAAAACTACAAAATATTGTGATGAATGTTGTAGAATTATTCGTAGAAAAAGAGTCACTACTGTTTGTGACGATTGTGGAAAAGAGTTTGAACAAACACACTCGTACTATAACGCTAGAGACAATCATTTCTGTACCAAAGAGTGTTATTATAATTATATGGCTAAAAACAGATTATCTATAAACAACACTAATTTTAATCCTAACATTAGTTATGAAATTAGAGTTAAAGAGAGAAAAATAAGTGGAATGTATAGATGGAGAAAGGATGTCTATGAAAAATTTAACCATACTTGCCAATGTTGTGGCAGTACAAAAAACATAGTAGCACACCATATTTTTAATTATAAAGACAATTTTGAAAAAGCATTGGATTTAGAAAATGGTATAGTTTTGTGTAGTGAATGTCACAAATTGTTTCATAGAGAATTTGGTTATTCTAATAATACACAACAACAATTATTAAATTTTTTTGACAAATATAAAACTGACAATACCGAGATAACTAATAAAAGTAAAAAATTATTAGCATTGTAGAGCATAGGTTTTGAACCTATGCCTTTCTTTTTGTAAAGGCATAGAATATAATAAACCCACGAGTGTCCTACCCTAAACAAGTAAAGTTGTAGGTGAAAATATATGCCAAACTGAATGTGAATAGACACATTGATGAAAATGAGGGAAACCTCCAGAGGTGAGTATAAAAAGGCTCACGTTAAGAATGTATGAAAAGTGCTACAGAAGCAGCAGATGCTCTTGGGTAAAGCTATTGCCCAAGTAAAACCTAGTGAACCAGTCTATTACTGGGTGTGCCTTGTAAAAGGTGCTAACGAGGAAACCTAAGTCAGAGATGATATGGCAATCTCGTGCCAAGCTTAATTGAAGGTGTAACGACTATCCATTATGGAGTACGATAGCTATTAATACGCTATTGGAAGTGCTAGGAACTCAATAGAGTTAAGAAATAGTCTAACCCATTAGAAATAATGGAAATAATTGACATGGCTCTTGCCGGGTGGGATACTGCCGAGATGTCAGCAGGATTGAAGCCCGTATTAGATTTATCCGTAGCAGGTCAGATGGACCTAGCCACAGCAAGTGACTTAAGTTGTCGGGTCACCTTTACAGTAATGTAATGATAATAAATCGAACAAAATCGGAAGACGTTAAGTTTTTGATATTAAAAATATACCAATTCCGAGGTAAATAAATAAATTAAAAAGTATTTATCACCGTAGAGCGTAGGTTTTGAACCTATGCTTTTTTCTTTGTAAAAAAGTGTAGAATAAAATAAACCCAAGAGTGTTCGACACCCTAACAATTATATTGTGGGTGATGAAGTACGCCAAACTGAGACGGAAATGACCGTCTAATGAAAATGAGGGAAACCTCCAGAGTGTAAGATAAAAAGCTTACAGTTAATCACAAGTGTAGCAACTGACTCGCTTTCTGCCCTAGGGTTGGAAGTGAAAGATTTAGAGGGTTATTTAGACATAGTAGCAAACGCTCAGTCTAGTACTAACCAATCAGCTGAACAATTAATGAACGCTTATCTAAGAGTTGGTTCTTCGGTAAAAAACTTAGGAATACCGTTAGAAGAATCGGCAGCTGCTCTTGGTATCTTTGCCAACAATGGTTTAAAAGGTACGGCAGCAGGTACAAAACTTAGTTCCATTTTAACTGGTATGACTGCACAAACAAGTGTAGCTGCTAAAGGTTTTGGAATGATGGGTGTAAAAGTTTATGATAATAATGGTAAATTTAGAGGACTAACAACTGTCTTAAAAGAAGCTAAAAAAGGTTTGGGTAAACTTAACCAAGAACAACAACAGAACGCTATTAAGATGGCAGTTGGTACAAGAAACGTAAACGCTTTTATGCAATTAGTAGATGCAGCAGCAGATGGTTCAATGCCAGGTTTAACAGAAGAGTTTAAAAATTCTGATGGTGCACTAGATAAGCTAAGAGCAACAATGGAAGATACAACAAAAAACAAATTACAATTAATGAAATCGGCTTTAGAGGGAGCTGGTGAAGCTATATTTAGAATATTAGCTCCAGCAGTTGAGAAAATAGCTAATGGTATTAGTAACTTAGCTAATGCTTTTACAAATGCTAACCCTATGGTTAAAAGCTTGATTGTAGGTATAGCTGGTATAGCAGCAGTTATAGGACCTATAATGTTAGTAGTATCTGGTGCAATGAAATTAGGTTTAGCTTGTAAAACTACATCAGTTCAAGCACTAGGTTTAGTTAAATCTATGTTTGGAATAAAAAAAGTAAGTGGAGGAGCTACTAATTCACTAAAACAAACAACTAGAGAAGTAACTAATATGGGAAAAGCTAAAGGAAAGAGTATGACTATCACTAGTAAGGCAACTGGTAAGCAAATGAGATTTGCTAAATCCTTAGATAGAACTGCTAAAGATGCACAGAAAATGGCAGCTGGTGGAAAAATGTCACAAGGGGCAGCCAATGCTATTTCAAAATCGGCAGAGAACGCTGCTAAGAAAACTGGTTTAATGGCTTCAAATATGGGGAGAACATTCCCAGCTGGTTTAAAATTATCACAAGGAACTAATATAGCTACTGGTTCTGTTATAAGATTAACTAGTAATGCAGCCAAGACAGCAGCAAGTGTAGGAACTTTAGGTAATGCAGCTGGTGGAGTAACTTCTTCATTAATTACTACTGGAGCAACTTCGATGGCAACTGGTGGAAGCATATTAGGATTAGCTGGTAAGGTAGCTTTAACTGCTGCTAAATTTACTGGTTGGGGACTTGCAGCTACGGCAGCTACGGCAGTGGTAGTTGGAACAGTAAAAGCTCTTAACACAGAAGCTATCCCACAACTTGATTTATTCGCAGAACATTCAGTAAAAACTGCTAACGGTACTGGTGAAACAATGGTTTCTATTTCTGAACACACACAAGGTTTAATGACAAAACATTTTGCTCATATGCAAGAACTTTCTACCACATTTAACTTAGCAATGGTCAATGGTGGTAATATGACTAAAGAGCAAATTGAAGGTGTGGGAGGAGTTTTAGCTTCTAACAATAGATTAATAATGGAAGAAGTTAAAAAAGATACTGAGGGACTAACAACTTTTATGGTTGAACAAGGTGCAAAAAGATTAGGTTTAACAACAGAAGAGTATACTAAAGCTTTAGCAGCTACTAAAGTTCACGAAGAAAACACACAAAAAAGTTTACAAGCTCATAGTGATAGAATAATGGAAATCCTTAAAGTTCAAAAAGGTGATAAAGTAAATATCACTAATGCCGAAAGAAAAGAGCTTGAACAGATACAGATTCAAATAAACAATATGGCTTCAAAACTATTAACTGAATCAGAGGCAGAGCAAAAAGTAATAATGCAACGTATAGTAGATAGCAAAGATACTATTGATAAAAAAGGTGCAGTAGATTTATTACAGAGAGCAGAAACATTAAAAACAGATGTAGTTAAAAAAGCAAACGAGCAATATGATGAATCAATAAAAGCAGCTGAAAACTTTAGAAAAATAGCTGGTCCTAAAGAAAAAGATTTTGCAGATAAAATGATAAAAAATGCAGAAGAAGTAAGAAAGAAAACTATTGCAGAAGCAGAAGAGCAGAAGAAAGGTGTTATAGATAAGTTGATGGAAGCTTATCCAGATTTAGGTCACGAAGTAGATTTAGTTACTGGTGAGATTAGAAATAGTGTAGATGCAGCAGTAAGAAAATGGGCAACTGCTACATTCCCAGCAAAAAAACTTGAGTATCAAATTAGAGAAAACAGAGTTTATACTAGTAGTAGTGCTAGTTTAAATGGGGGTACTGGTCCTAATGGTAGAAGTAGTTCAAGATTTGTTGGTGGAGGAAGAAGCATTACTCAACCAAACCTAAACCCTAATACACAACGTAGTATTGATATGGGACAACAACTTTCTACTAATCAACTTTCTAGTAGTTCTAGTTCAAGAATGAGTAGAATGAGTGAGTCTAATAGACAAACTAGTTCAAGTGTAAGTAGACCAATTATAGTACAAAATATGAATATAAGAAAAGAATCAGATATTGAAAAAATCTCTAGGCAATTATTTGATTTAGAAAAGAATCAAGATAGAGCAAGAGGTGTAGTAAGAGAATTTAGGAGGTAATTATGGCACAGTTTCAAGGTATAATTTTCAATGGTGTAAAGAATCCAGACTATCTAAAAGTTGCTTCGATTGAACACTCAATGTTATCTGGAATCACCAATAATTATATCCAAATACCTGGGAGACATGGAGCGATTGATGTCAACGCTCCTAATCTTGGTATTAGATATATTAATGTTAATGTTTTTGTATTAAGTGAAGAAACAAATACACTACCACAAAAACTAGAAGAATTAGCAAAATGGCTATTTCATAAAGAACCAAAAAGGTTAATATTAGGTGATAATTTAAATAGAGTTTACTATGCTAGGTTAGAAGGTGATACAACTTTTACTGAGTTGCTTACAAAAGGTGAAGCTACTTTAACGTTTGCTTGTCCAAGTCCTTTTAGCTATAATGCACAAGAAACAACAATAACTTATCCTAATTTAGATGAACTAGTTTATGCAAACATAATGAACAAAGGTTCTGCTCCAACACCACCAAGAATTAGCTTTACATTGAACCATGATTTAACTAACTTCTCAGTTAATTTAAATGATAGTTTTGTTGAGTTTGGAAGGTCATTGACTGTTGATGAAGACCATACAACTTATGACCCATTAGTGTTTTATGATGCTTGTAGGAGTTTAAATGGTTGGACTAAATCTTCTTCTATATATGGGGGAGTTGTTACTGACCAAGCTATTCAAATAGATGGTAATGAGTCTTTTGAACCTAGTGGTGGATTAGTTGATGAAACTGAAAACAAGAAATGGTATGGACCAGCTATGCAAAAACAAATTACTAAATCTCCTAAGAATTTTGAGTTTAGAGCTAATATGAATTTTACTAGAGCTAGTGATGAAGAAAAAACTGGATATGGTAAAAATGTTGTGGTTTTAAAAGACCAAGATAATACAGATTTATTCTTATTTAGACTTTTTGATAACTCTGGAGATAATATGATAGGATTAGAAGCTGCTTTAGTTAAACAAGGAGTTGAGACTAAGTGGTTATCAACTGGATATAAATTTGATAAATCCCTTTCAAAGGTTTTTGGTACAGTAAAGGTTAGTAGAAGAGATGATAGATGGAATGTAAGTTTCTCTACCAATATTAATGGTTCAACTAGAACTGTAATAGATGTAAGTTATTTTGATAGTGAAAAACAATTCTCTAACAACTTACCTAAATGGGTACAATTTGGTTTCCAAAGATTTGAGAAGAAACCAGTTAACTATATGTTTGTAAGTCACTTTGAGTTAGAGAGCTTTGATGCTCCACCTACTAGTGATAAAGAGAAGCCTACAATAATAGCAAAAGCAGGAGATAAAATAGAAATAGATTATAGCAAAGGAGAGATATTTAAATCCAATGCTTATTGGTTGGCTAACTTAAGATTAGCAAGTACATTTACTAATTTAGAACCTGGAATTAATACATTTAGTATTGAACCAAGTGAAAGTATAAAAGACATAGAATTAAAATTTGTTGAAAGATATTATTAAACTATAAAGGAGGAAAAAAATGAGACCAATATTTTTACTAGATTATGATAAGGTTATTATGTCTGTATTTGATAATGGTATAGATAATGGTATATCTGTTCTTGAAGATAGAAGAGTGACTGACTTAGATAACTTTACAGATGATGTTAGTATGGTATTTAATGGTTATGATAATAGAACTATAGATATTGAGAATGGTAGATTTATATTATATCCAACTATAGGGCATAACTATAATTTATATAAGATACTGATAACAGAAGAGAACAATGATTCAAACGCTTACACAAAAACTATACAATGTTCACGTTATGAAAACACTCTTTTATTGAAGGATAAGTTAGATGAGACTGAATTTAAATTTGCTAAGATTGGTAGTATTATGGAATACATTTTACTTGATTCAGAATTTGTTTTTGGATACTCTAACTATGAGGGAACAGTTCCATTTTTTGAAATAAAGAAGGATAGCACAAGACTATCTGCTTTAATAGAATTATGTCATTCAATCGGATATGAGATGCAATTTAGAAAAACAGTAAGTGATGATTTAGTGGGGTACAATATAGATATTCTTTCTAATATTGGAACTAATAAAGGTAAGATATTTGTTGACGGAAAAGACCTTACTCAAATTACTAGAACAGTTGACTCTAGTGAAGTTATAACTGCTATTAAAGCTACTGGAACTGGTGAAGATAATACAATATTTGACTTTGCTTCTCTTCCAAGTATGGAGACAGAAGATGGTTATTCTTATAAAAAAGGAACTACATTTATAATAAGTAGGAGAGCATTAAGCAAATATTCTGAGGATGGACAACATTTATGGGGAGTATTAGAAGACTCTACTTCAAAGTCTCCAACAGAATTATTTGATAGTGCTTTAGGTGTATTAAGAGCAAATGACCACCCAAAATATATGTATAATGTTGGTGTTCAATTTTTAGAGAGCCATTCACAAAACCCTTATGAATTACAAGTTGGTGATGTAGTAAGTGTTAAAGATGAGACTCTTAATCCTCCTTTATATTTAGAAGCTAAGATTAGACATTATGAAACTTCTGAGTGCAATCCTATTGAGACTAATGTAACTTTTGGTAACTATGTCGGATTAAATATTTCAGATACTTCTATAAGAGGTATGGTAAATGGTATGATAGAAAACTTAGAAGATGGTTCTGAGAAAAACTTATTACCTTTCACTTCTTTTACTGAAAATGTAAGAGAAATAACTAAGATTTCATACAGATATTTAAACTCAGAGTTTGTTAGCTTTGGTGAAGTAGTAAAAGACGAAGTAGATAAAGCACACAACAGTATCTTAAAACAACCTACTATGAGAGTATTAGCAGGTTTAGGGGATAGAATAAAGTTTGAATATATGACCCCTATTAATGTAGATGTAGGTAGTAAATATACATTCTCTTGTTTTGTTAAATCTAAACATGGAAGAATTAAGCCTTATATTGCTCAATTAGATAGTGATGGTGGAAATAAGACTTATTACTATGGAGAAACTAAGTTATCTGTTGGTAAATATATGCTAGTAACTTTTACTACAGAAGCTTTTGAAACTATGATGACTTGTGGATTTGAATGTGATAGTGAAGATGAGTTTGAAACTTTACACTGGATGTTAAGTAAAGCACCTTTTTACATTCCTTGGAGTCCTTCTGGTTTAGAGATACAAAGTACAGTTACAGAATTAGAAACTAAGTATGCAGAATTAAAAATGGATAATGATGGTATAAAAGCAGAAGTTGGAGCTAATAAAGAAACTATTACTCAAGTAAGTAATAATATAATATCTTCAACTGATAAAGCTTTAAAAGAAGCTAAGGCATATGCAGATAAGTTAAAGACTGCTACTGATAGTGAAATAAATGATGTAACAACTGAGATAGGTAATCTTAATGATACTATGAATGGAGCTTTTAAAGATGGTGTTATAAGTGAAGCAGAAGCAAAAGCTATCAAAGAGAACTTAAAAAGATGTAAGAAAGAGAAATTAGAAGCAGATAAACAATATGAAGTTTTATACAGTGATACCTCTTTAGTTGGAGAAGCTAAGACTAATTTAGCAAGTAGTAAAGTCTTATATGATTCTACTTATGCAGAATTAACTAATTATATAATGCAAGTAATTGCAGATAGTAAAGCTACAACAGAAGAAGTAAATGAAATTGATAGAATGAATACAGAATATGATAAAGCTAATTCTCTATTAACTCAAAGAGTAGCAGAGGCTACAAAGTCTATTGAGAATAAAAAGAAACAACAAGCTATTGAAGAAGCTAATAAACATACTAATGGACAAATAGACATAGTAAATACTGTTATAACTCAGAATAAAGCTAGTATCGAAATGTTAAAAGATAAGATAGCTTTAGCAGTTACAGAAAATAAGCTAGAAGAAACAGTAGCTAAATTAAACAATAACATAACTAAAGCTAAAGAAGAAACTATAGCTTATACAAATAGAGAAGTTGGTCAAGTTTTAAATTCGGTTGCAGATTTAGGAACTTATCTTGAAGGTGCATATAAAGACGGAATCATAGATGACCAAGAGAAAGAAGTTTTAAAACAACAACTAACTAATTTAGATAAAGAAAAAGCTGATGTAGTGGCTCAAACTGATGCTATATTAAGCACACTTGAGTTAAAGAATACTCCAGAATATACTGAATTAGTAGAAAGCAAATCTAACTTTGTAAAGAAACACTCTAACTTAATGAGTAAGATAAATGAAGTGATAGGACCAACTGTTACACAAGGTAGTAAATCTAACTTCGTTGTAAGTCCAACTACTTATAACTTTACTTCTAAAGACAAAATAGTTATAAAATTTACTGGGGTTCAAGTAGATTATGGGTATTTGTATGGTATAGGTAACAGTGCTATTTATAGTGACTCTGGTACTTCTAATACTTTAACTTTCGGTCCACAAGCAGAAGGAACTTATAACTGTTATATTGGTACTTATGATGCTAATACTAACTGGATACAATCCAATGATTTCACTGTAATTATCAAAGATGGAGCAACAGATATTCCAGTTTCAAGTGTTACTGTTAATCCTAGTAGTAAATCTTGTTATGTTGGAGATTATTTTGATATAACGGCTACTGTAAATCCTTCTAATGCTACAAACAAAACTATAACTTGGTCAAGTACAAATACCAATATAGCTACTGTAAGTAGTAGTGGAAGAGTAACTGCTAGAAAAGCAGGAACGGTAACTATAAAAGCTACATCTAATAATGGTAAAGTAGCACAATGTTCGGTTAGAGTAGATGAAATAGATACTACAATACCAGTAACAGGAGTAGAGTTAACTGAAACAAGCAAAAACTGTATAGTTGGAGATACTTTTAGATTAACACATAGAGTAAAGCCTTCAAATGCTACTAACACTAGTGTAACTTGGTCAAGCTCTAATAGAAACGTAGCTACTGTATCTCAAGGTGAAGTTACTACTTTATCTAAAGGTACTTGTTCAATTACTGTAAGAACTGCTGACGGTGGTTATACAAGTTCTTGTACTGTAAATGTTGAAGATGAATCAACTCCTACAATACCAGTTTCTAGCATAACTGTAATGCCTAGTAGCAAAACTTGTCATATAGACAATACTTTTAAATTAACTGCTACTGTATCTCCTAGTAATGCAACTGATACAACTGTAACTTTTAGTTCTTCACATAGCTCTGTTGCTACTGTTGATAGTAAAGGTTTAGTTACTGCTAAGAGTATAGGAACAACTACAATAACTGCTAGAACACACAATAATAAAACTGCTACTTGTACAGTTGAAGTTATTGAAAAACCAAATAATCAACTTGCTCTTGCATTTTCAGAGTATAAGATTAGTTTAGTTGGTTTAAGAGAGAGTATGAATAAAGCTACTAATAAGATTGCAGAAGTTAGAAGTCAATCAGTATTAGATGAGAGCAAGAATTATGTTGATACAGAAGTAACAATAGTTAATAAAAAAGTTACTGAAAATAAATCTAGCATTGATATTCTGAAAAATGAAATTAAGTTAGGTGTAACTCAGAAGCAACTTGAAGATACTAAAATAGAAATTAATACGAGTATAGGTGATGCAAAAGACCAAGCAGTAAGTCATACTAATGTTGAAATTAAAAAGACTAACGAAAAAGTGTCTGGAATAGATATTAAACTAAATGGTATTACTTCTAAAGTAGAACACGTTGAAAAAGAAATGGTTACAGTTGATGGTAAGGTTGTAAAAAATACTGAAAGGATACAAAATGCAGAAAACAAAATAACACCTACTGCTATAACTAATGCAGTTTCAGAACAATTAGGAGCTGGTGGCTCAATCAAAGGTACTTCTACAACTATAACAAAAGACAAGTTTTCAGTTTCTCATACAGGGAACAAGTCAAGAGTAGATTTAGCACAAGGTAGTTTATTTACTTATAATGGCAATGGTAATCCTTCACTAGCTTTTGGTGATACTAATATTATTGTTTACGATTATTCAAGAACTACACAACAACCTATTGGAGAGATTACAAGTGGATTATTAGCTAGTGAAAAACACTTAGCTTTCTTAGCAGGAAAATTTGGTACTGCTACTATCTTAGGATATGAGGATGCAGTTAATCAAAATCAATATATCCCTTCAATAGAAACTAGGAGAGGTAACACTGTAAACTTTTCCTATGCTAATGCTTTTGATGTTAAATCTGGTGATTTAAGAACTACTAAAATAAACGAATATGACATGGGAAGAAACCTTGAAATAAATAGTTTATTAGTTAAATTAAACTCTCTTAGTGGACCATATCAAAGTTGGCTGAGATTAAATCAATGGAATAGTAGTAAAGTAGTAATAAATAATGGTACTGGTAATGCCGATGCTTATGGAACTTGTAGAGCTGCAACTTGGGAGACAATTAAATCTGCTACTGAATTTGATAATAGAGGAGAAAAAGTTGGTGCTTTGTATCAAACTGGAACTACTCAAACAATTAGCGATATTGGTAGTGCTACAATACAAGAAGATGGAAAAGCTTATATTGATTTTGATTTTGATTTCCTAGGTCATGCAGATACAAAGAATGTATATCATATAACTTATGATGTATTAGGACCAAATAGAGTTTATACTATTGAAAAGAATGAAGATGGATTTGTAGTTGAAGGTCCAGTAGGAACAGAATTTACTTGGGAAGTTAAATGCAAGAAATATGGAGAAAATGCTAGAAGATATTATACTAAATTTGAGAAGAGTGACGAAGTTATCGACCAAAATTTAGATGATATAAATTCAGAAGATATTGAAAGAGTAGAAAAAGAAAGAACTCATAACGAGCTTGAAGCTTGGGATAATGAAGTTCAACAAGACGAGGAGGAAATTTTTTATGGAAAATTATAAAGTAGTAACAGGTATAAGTATTAAAAAGATTGATGACCAACACGTGGTGAGTGTTATGTTTAATGAATATGATGCTAATAACAATCTAGTTAAAGACAATGTTAGAATTAGAAAAACTCTAGTTAAACAAAATAAATCTAACACTGGTGTATGCAACAACATTGATGAATTAATGGCATATATTGAAACAGTAATATAAAGGAGAGGCGTAGCATGAAAAGACAAGTATTTACTAATATAAATGTAGATAATGAAAATGAAAGTGCTATATGTCAAATTAAACAAGGAACAGCTATGATAATAACTATGGAACTCTTTGAAAACGGAGTTCCTTTTATCATACCTCCTATTAATGGAGTTGGTTCTTATTTGATTAGACTAGGCATAACAAGACCAGATGGCTCAAAAGCTATTCAAACAGAAAATATAACATATGATAAGAATCTAGTTATGATTGATTTAGCTAGTGGTGTGACAAGTGTTCCAGGGAGGAATAGGTGTGACATCACTATATCTAAAGTAAATGGTACAGTAAGTGAAATAGTTACCACTGCTTCATTTTATATTGATGTTATAGAATTAGCTTCTAGTGATTTATCACCAGATGCAGGAGATTATATACCAGATTTTGATAAGATAATAGTACAGTTCTTAGTTGAGTTCGATAAAGCTATAAAAGAAGTAAACGCTAAAAAGGTTCAAACATTTAGTGATATTGATAATGAATGGTTAGCTATTAAAAATGCTATTGGTTCAAGTGATTTGGCTAGTTTAACTACTAGAATGAATAACTTACAAGCTACGTTTGATGCTATTTCACCAGAGATTGATAGCCACACAAGTCAGTTAAATGTTCTAGTTCCAACTGTTAATAATTTAGATACTAGAGTTCAAACAAATACTAATGATATATCAGTTTTAAAAAGGGATAATTCTGTTAATACAGATGATATAAATAACTTGAAATCTAGCTCTGTTAATAAACAAGGTACAGTAGATATGAGCAATAGTTTAACGTTCGCTAATAAACAAACTGGTATCAATTTAAAGACAGTTGAAGATACCAACTATTGGTTTATTAAGTCTAATCAAACTTACAATGGAGGAGTAATAATAGGTAGTACAGAAAATGATGGATTTACTTTTGATTACAGTAGTCTTTCACCTTCGTATAATGATTATGTAAGTTTAGGTTCTCCTAATAAAGCTTTTGAATCAGTATGGGTTGGTGGTGTTGTCGCTAGTTCTTCTGCTGGTGAGTGCGAATTAACAAACAATATAATAGCTAAATGGGGAGTGGTAGAGCTAACTATCAATCCTTCTACGTATGGTATACAAGCAGTTTCATTTCCTTTTCCAAGAGCCTTCGAGAAAACTACTTTAAATGTAGAAGTAACTCCAGATTGGTCGGGTAGCAGTACTTGTATATTTGTTTTAGGTTTAAATTCGTTTAATGCTAATACAGTAAGTGTTTGGGTTCAAAAGATTAATACAACTGATACTAAACAAAACAAGGTTAGGTTGAGGTATTATGCAATCGGTAATTAACTTAATGTACTAAATATGTCAGAATAGGATATATTAAAAGAAATACAAAAGATGATAAAATAGGATATATTAGGATGAAAAAATATGAATATGCAACCAAGTACAAATGTAATGCAAGATGTAAATGGAAAATATTATAAAATTGACCAATTATGGTTAGGTAAAAGAGTGGAAGTTAGTCCACAAGAATTAGATGATTATTGTTATGCTCCACAATCTGGTATAGTAAGAGATACTGATGGGAGAGTAATAAATCTAGTTGAACTTATAATGAAGAGAGCAGAGATAGGTCCTGGTGATTTAGCAGCAATAGAAGCTAAATTAGACTTATTAATTGATACATTGTTCGGAGGTGCTAAGTAATGGGTATACCTCAAGGACGTAAAGGAATTTTAACTAACTTAGAAAATGAAGTTATTGATGCAAGAACTGGATTGTTTGGTTATCCAAATAAAAGTTTAAATGAGAGATTAACTAAAGACTTTGAAGATTTAGCTATCCAAGATAATAAATATGAGTATCTTACTTTTAGTGGTAAGGGGACAATAGACATACCAAATAGTGCAGAAGGTGGAACTAAAGATTTAGTTATTAAAGGTAGAACTGCAATGTTTAAAGATGGGGTAGAAGTATCTGAGTGGCAAGAAGGAGTGACTTTAGTATCTGTTGGAGAGGAAAATAAAATTAGTATTTTAAACAATGAACATTTCGTTCCAATTACGTCTAGTGCAGAGCAAGAAAACAATAAAGTAATTATTAAAAGTTGTAATATGAATATTATTGCACAAGGAGATATGGAGAGTGGAGCATGGGGTATTCAAAATGCAACTCCCGTTGTCGCACCTAATGAAATACGTTGCGTTGATAGATATATAGAATTGCCCAATGGATTTGATTACACAAAAACATATGAATTAATGGTTAATGTAGAGTTTTCATCAAATACTAATATGGGATGCTATAATTCCGACAAGGTACTTACCCCGTACAGTGCTAAAATAACTAACTTTACGAATGGAATTGCAAGAGTAAAATTCGAACCAAATTTAAAGTTTTTTAATTTTAGATGTGTGACTGATGTACTCCCAGCCAAATGGAGATTAATTGAGGACACAAAAGCTTCAAAATATGAACCATATCAAGAGCATAAAGTTGAAGTTCAATTACCTTGCCCCCATAGAGAATGGAATATTTATGAAGGTGAAACTGGTAAATATGAGGAGAATAGTGGACAAAAGATTATAGATGGCACAGAAGGATTTAGCTTATACGTAACAAATGCAGATACTATATCATTTCATTCTAGTGGTGGGGCTATATCTCCAAGTGGGAGAACTGTAAAGGCGATAAGCAATAAACTTTTGTGGAATTCAAAAGACTTCGCAAATACAGAGAGTTTTCACATAAATAAGGGATATTTATACCTTTCAATTCTAAAAAGTAATTTAGAAACACATGATGTAACAGGATTAAAAAAACTGTTGAAAAAATGGAATGATGAAGGAAATCCGTTAAAGATAGTTTATCAATTAGAAACTCCTATAATACACAATATAGAGAAAGTATGTCTTAACACTTACAAAGATAAAACTTATATAACTCAAGAAAATAACATTAAAAGTGAAATGAGTTGTAAAGCAGTTGTTAATGTTCCAAAAACTATTGATAGTATCAGTAAAGAAAATGATAGTTTAAGAAATGAATACACTAACTTAAAAGATAAACAAGTTAGATTAGCTTCTACTCTAAAAATGATGATAGAACCTACTATCATACCAGACGGTGACAATTCAGATTTAGTTGAGATTATAGAAGAGTTAAATAGCATAATAGAATAAGATTGAGGGAGCAATCCCTCTTTCTATTTAAAGGAGGAAAAAGAATGATACCAATTAATAAAAAAGGGATTTTAACTAGTTTAGAGAATGAAGTTATTGAATCAAGAAAAGGAATACTTGGTAGAGATTTCGATAATTTAAAATATAGATTAGATAATGATTTTGAAGATTTATGTGTTAATGATAATAAATATGCTTTTGTCAATAACAAAGGAATTGGACAAGTATCAG
The DNA here is from genome assembly GCF_051650885.1 of Clostridium sp. Taxonomy (GTDB): domain Bacteria; phylum Bacillota; class Clostridia; order Clostridiales; family Clostridiaceae; genus Clostridium. The sequence continues at coordinate 42,680 of NZ_JBOFRG010000367.1, read as the reverse complement.
TTAAGAATACTGGAGAAGGTGCTACTAAGAATTTAGTTATTAAAGGTAGAACATTGCAGAATATAGCTACTATAAAGAGTGCCAATTTAGATAAAAGTAGAATAGCTGAATTATCTACTTTATATTTAGTTCAAGCTGGTAAAACTTATACCGTTATCTCTAAACTAAAAACTACTGGAAGTGTACCCGTTAGCATATATATTGTTTATGACGGTGGTGGTGAAGGAGAGTACACAAGAGTTGGAAGCTTGAATGAATGTAAAGTAACTATCAAACCAACTAAAAATGGTAAGATTCGTTTTTATTATCCACCAACTGATTATGATGCTGGAAGTAGGTGCTCGTTTGAAGATATAATGGTAATAGAAGGCGACCATATAAACAATCCACCATCTTACTTTGAAGGTATTAAATCTAGTGGTGAAACTAATAATAAAATTGATATTTTATCTAGTGGAAAGAACCTATTTAACAAAATATTAAGCGATTACACAAGTGCAGAGTGGTTAGGCGAAGCAAGGTGCTGTTATTTCAATGTCAAGCCTAATACTAAATACACTTGTTCTACAAACGCTCCAAAACCACCAACAACATCATTGATATTTTTCAACGGACCAAGCTCTGGTAGTAATGGAGTATGGAGTGATAGACCAGTTACAGTAACATCTGACAAAAATGGAAGAGTCTATATAGCTTTAAGAAATAGAAACTATACAGACTCTCAAAAAATGGAGCAGTTTTTTGATGGGACTTATTATATAATGTTTGAAGAAGGAACAATAGCTTCAAGTTATGAACCTTATGTAGAAGATAAAAAGGAAATTTTATTACCAGTTCCACATAGAGGATTGGAAAAAATACAAAATGTTTATAACGGTAACACTGGAGTTTATATAGAGAATATTGAAAAAAGAATATTTAATGGAGAGCAAGGTGGTTGGTATATCGGAGGCAGACAATTTGAAAAATGTTCAACTTTTTATAAAACAGGAATTGGTGATGATGATTTTATTTGTGATAAACTTCCATATGATAGAATGGCATATACAGATAGAAGAGATGTAGAGTGTATAACTTCAAATATTGGTGGAACTGGTGGCTTATTAATTATACAAATAGACCGAACAAAGTTAATTTCAGATGATTCAAATGGATTAAATGATTATTTAAGAAAAAATCCATTGACTATTTATTTAAAAAGAGAACCTAAAACATACAAACTAAAATCAACTTCACTTAACACTTATAAAGATATGACTCATGTAACTCAAGAAGATACAATTTGTGGCGAGATAAGTGCAGATTTTCCAGTTAATCAAAAAGCAGTGTTAGAGGATTTAATGTTTACTAATAAATCTCTTAGAGAAACGAATGAAGCTATAAGAGCAGGAAATGAAACAATAACTAAAGCAATAGGTGTTTTTGCTAAAAAATAAAATAACTATTTCATAAACGAAAGATAAATGGGCGTGGGTTGCTACTTATTATATTAGAGGAGTAGATTTAAATGGACTTTATTAAAATCATTGAGACTTTAGGATTACCTATTGCAATTATAACTTTTTTAGGGTGGTTTATATGGAGCAGTACCAACCAAATGAGGACTGAAAGGCTAGAAAGAGAAGCTCAAGAGAGAGTGGATAGACTAGCTAAAGAGGAAAGAGATAGAGAGGACATGATACGTAGAGAAGCTAAGATGGACAAGAGATTAGAAAGCTTTGATGTCACTCTAAAGAATTTCCAAGGAACTATGAATAAATTTGAGTCAACACTTTCAAACATTGATAAGAGAGTTGAGAGCATTGAGGGAAAGATAAACAAGGGAAGTAAAGTAGTAAAAAAATAAATTGATTTATGGAGGAATATGGTTATGTACAATATTTACACAGATGAGATATACGATAGAGTAAATGAAGAGAGTAAGGAATTACTAGAAGATTATATATTAGAAATGAGGTCACAAAGAAGAAGTGAAAAGACTATAAGTCAATATGTTTTCGATATTAAGAGAATGTATTGTTGGTTAGAAACTAATGCCAAAAATAAAAATGTATTAGATTACAAAAAGAAAATATTTAGAAGATACTTTTTAGATTTAATGGAAAATGGAGCTTCTGGTGCTAGAATAAATAGACAACAGTCTTCAATTAGAGGGCTATTAAATTATGCTTGTCAGAATGATGACGATTATGATGAATATGAAAATAACCCTATGCAATTTATTAAAGGTGTTCCTAAAGAGTCAGTAAGAGAGATTATATTCTTAACAGATAAGGAAATAACTATGTTAATAGATGAGCTAATCAAGAGAAAAAAATATAAACACGCTATGTTAGTTTCTCTAGCTTATGACTCTGGAGCAAGGAAAAATGAACTTGCACAAGTTGATAGAACATCTTTTGAAGGCGATAACCAAACTAATATGGTAATTGGTAAGAGAGCAAAGAAGTTCAAACTTAGATATTTCTCAAAATCGAAGGAAATATATGAAAAATACATCAGAGAAGAAGGAGTAGTTGATGGTCCTTTATTCTATAGTAAAACAAGCAGCAAAAACGAAAGAGAGGAAATAGATAGTGGGAACTTCTACTCTTGGATAGTTTATTGTAGAAAAGTATTATCTGAAATAACTGGAGAAGATATAAAGTTATTCAACGTACATTCGCTCAGACACACGACAGCACAATGTTTGTTTGATGGTACTCATTATTGCTTAGAAGAACTTGGAAGAGATAAGCTTGACTTAAATGAGATAAGATTATTACTTCACCATGAGTCAGTTGAGACAACTCAGGGATATATCAAAAATCAAGATGAAGAATTAGAAAGTGCTTTATTTAGCATATAAAAAAGAGAGGGTTTATCCCTCTCTAATACATATTAAACTATACTATTGATTAATTCCATAAACTTATCTTCATAGAATAATATTTGGGTTTGTTTAGGATTATGTGGGCTTACTTGATTTTCACCATATTCTATTCCTACCAAACTCTTAAATTTCTTTTCTCCTTTATTTGAGTTTCTAGTTTTCTCAACTATAATACCCTTTTCTAGTAGTAACTTGTTTAGTGCTCTTATACTCATTTCTATATTATTTCTTTTTAACAATTCTGTTCCACTTAACAAAGTTCCTTTTGAATCTGTATAAGTTGGAAGTGCAGTTGTAGGTAATTGTTTTGTTTCAAAGAACTTTTTACCTAATAACAATTTTGAATTATCATTAACCTTTAAAATATCCCACATCATATTGTTTAATCTCAGTTCTTCTTCAACAGTTATCTCTTTAGTTTGTATCTTAGCTTGTCCACTTATTTGTTGTTCCATTGAATGAAACTTTTCAATATACTTAGCTGTAAATATTATTCCTTTCTCCCCAGTAGTTTTATGAGCTATCATCTCACAACCTTTTCTAGTTATTTCATAACATTTATACTCTCTTGTCCCTGCTTTATAAGTAGTTTCTATAAAGTATTCTGATAACACAAAATTGTGTTTTCCTAAATTATCAGATATTGTTTCAATTTTTCTTATTACACTATCATGTCTTTCACTCATCATCTCAGCTATTTCTCTTGAATTAATTGTTTCTGTTTTTGTTGTTAAATTTGTCATATACTTCACCATTCCTTTTTTATTTTATAATTATATTATAATACTTATTACAATATTTGTAAACTATACTAAGTAATTTTTCTTATATCTTTTAGCTAATTTTCTTTTAAAATCTATAACTCTATTAGATACATTCTGTCTAGTACAACCCCAACGTTTACTCAATTCTAGTGTAGTGCTATATCCTTTAGAACCCATTAAGTATTTTATCATATCCATTTCTCTTTCGTTCTTTGCATAATCATTGCAAAAACCCATTAATTCATTTTCTATATAATCATCTTCAATATTTACATTATTATCTTTTATATAGTCTTTTAATGGACTCTTGCCATCTTCTGTTGGACAATCTAAACTTGTAGTCATTTTACCATCCACTTTTCTCTTTGAAGCAAACGAATATCTAACTAGCTGAGTCTTACACCCTTTTATATTCCAAATTAAATGTGTAGTGAACAGTGTTTTCTTTTTTATATCATAACTTTCAAATGCTTTAATTAACATTATATAAAACTCTTGTGTTAAATCCTCTTCATCTATTCCAGTGTTCATTGAATAGTTTTTTGCTATAACCTTTATATAATCCCTATATAGCTCATATACCTCTTCTAAGTTCATTAAACTACTTACTATCTTGTTACCTTCTCCTTTTACGCTTAGTGTTCCTTGTTTGTTTTTTCCTACCATTATCTCTTTTCTCATCTCTTCTACCTCCAAAAAAATTACCTATTTACTTTACAATATTATAATATCATATTTCAATAGGCTTGTCTACATTTATTTTATTTTTTTTTCGTTCTTTCTATTACGATTGATTTATACAATTTATCTAATACATCTTCAACTACCATTAACCTTGTTCCTTTATATCCTAGTGATGTTAAAGTTAATTCATCCATATCAACTAATAAATTACTTAAAATTTCTAATTCTTTTTTGCTTAATTCTACTTTCATATTATACCTCTCCTGTGGAACCAAATCCACCCTTTCTTTCTGATTTAATTGGATTATCATCATCTGTTATAAGATACTTTTTAAATATCCCTTGACATACTCTTTCTTGTGCTTCTAGTGTTACTACTTTATCACTTGTATTCCAAAGAGGAAATCCTATATTACCATTATTATCTCCCATAATATAATCTGCATCGATTATACCAGTCATATTACATAGAACTATACCTTTTTTAACTCCTATTGAGCTTCTAACGTGTAACTCTAGTACTTCATCATCTTGCATATAAGCATTAATATCTGTAAACACTAATCTCTTCTCTCCAGGTTGTAGAGTAACTTCTACTGGTATTCTAATATCATAACCAGCACTTCTTTCTGTACCTCTTTGTGGTAACACTATTGGATACCCATTATTCTTTCTACACTCTTCTCTTACTATTCCAAACCCTCTCATTACTTACACCACTCCTCTTTAATTTCTCCTGCTATTCTACATTGTTGCCAAAAATCTGTACTACTTTCTGAATAAGTTAAAAAGCAATATACATCACTACATACATCTCCTGTCCAAATTAAAAAACTACATTCTTTCCACTCTTGTGTATATCTATCCCTAACTTCAACTTTTGTACCTATAGGAACTTTAGACCAATCAATTTCTTTTTCTCTTTCCCATAATAAACTCTTCTTATGAGTATTAACACTATGAAAATAACATATTTCACTATTGTAAACTTTCATTATATCACAACTTTTAAATACCCCAGTTGTTCCACAAGTAAGGTTATCCTGCATATTAGATATACTTAAATAACTAGCTTCGCCAATAAATCTATCTCCTATTAAAACCATATTAGTACCATCTCTCAATTCTACTATCATTCCACTCTTTAAATCACTTTTCTTCATTATTTATACCACCCATCTTTAATTTTTACTGACTCATCTATTCTACAATATTTGTATATCTTATCTAATGCTCCATAGTTATTACACCATTTATCAGCTTGTGTAGCCATAAATTTACATTCTATATCTTCACTATAACTAATAAAATATGCTCTTTCCCAAGTATCATACTTATTATTTTTTACATTAACCTTTACATCTCTAGGTACTTTACTCCAATCTATGTTGTCTATTGTTTTGCAATTAGCTGCTAACTCATATTCCCCATCTAAAACATCTACTAAATCAAAATTTTGCTCCAATAAGTTTCTGTTAATTGGTATGTGATTTATCTTCTTTACTTCTCCACATACATTATACCCTCTTTTAACTACTGTAAATAATACTTCTTTTCCATTTATCTTACCAATAAATTCTTGTCCTTCGTATAAACTACTTAATACCTCTCTTATTTTCATATCACACCTCTTAATTTCTTTTCTAATTTACTTCCATGAACTGCTCTTGAATAATCTAAACAAACCAGTTCTCCATCTCTTACTCCAGTATTAAATCCTACTAGTGCCTCTTCTAAATCAAGTTCACTCTCATATTTATCAAATTTTCTTATATATTCTTTTATCTTGAAGTGCTTTTCTAATTCATCGAATCCAGATATTATTTGTAAATCTAAATCCTCAATACTCTCTTCCCCATAAAGTTCTAAGAATTTGTTTAGTTTTACAATCAAGTTATTTTCCACTATAAACTTGAGTGCAATTCTACCAAACTCTTCTACTCTCTCACAAATTTCAACTTTTGTTACTGAACAATATTTATATACTTTTGTTAATGGAAGCTTGTCCTTAAGTTGGGTATATATATTATACTCTAATTGATTATGGTCAGAGTCATATCTATCAATTTTAGCTACATATTTATCATTTAATTTGTATACTTTTCTTGTACTCCCATCTCCCATAAGTTTAAGCTTGTCCTCTTCTACTAGTTTTAAAATTGTTTCTCCATTCATAATCAACTACCTCCTTAATGACTATAAATATATTATATATAATATTATAAGATATGTCAATACTTTAAATAAAAAAAGTGGAAATAAATCCACTAATTTTTAAACTTCATATAATTCATAATAATCTAATACTGATTCCATTAAACCTAACACTGTTAAAGGACCAGTTGAACCATAACCACCTACTATTTCATTTGACCAACAATTTTCAACTACATCTTCTAAATCAAAATCTCCAACACCATTTATCCCATCAACTTTGTGCATAGAGCAATCTATTATTAATTGACACATTGATAAATCATCACTATTAAATATTTTTCTTTGCCCACAGCCAGTTATTATTATGTCAGCATTTTTCATCAATCTTTTTAACTCATTTTTGTTTGTTTTTGAATGAGCAATAGTGACAGTAGCATTTTTCTTTAGTAGTTTATGGAATAAAGGCATACCTATTAACTCACTTCTATTTACTATTAATACATTATACCCTTCCAAAGTTTCTTCACAAAAACACTCATCTATTATTCTAAGCACTCCTTTAGCTGTTGCTGGAGTAAATGCTCTAATATCGCCTTGTTGCAACCAACCTTGTTGTTGCGAAGTTAATCCATCTACATCAAGTGTTGGGTCTAAATGATTTAATAATTGTTCAAAGTCAACTCCTGGTGTAGGTTTCTGAATAATAACTGGTACAGTTAACTCTTCTAAACTCTCTGTTATACTTGTAGTATGTTTTTCACTCTTCTCTACAAATACTTCTATTCCTAGTTCTTGACCTAATTTAACTTTATTCCCTACATATAGGTTGCTTGGTCCTTCATTGCCAAACTGATATATAACTAATCTTGGATATATTTCTAAAGTATTTAAATGCTCCACTCTTTCTTTTAACTCTTTTTTCCACTCTTCTATTATTGGTCTACAATCTATTTTCATATTACTCTCCTTTATACTTAACAAAATTTATACATTTATCATCTCTGATATTATGCACTCTATTATCTAAGAACTCTTTCATATATTTACAAGTTTTCTTATTTAGTTTACACTCACTACATTGTTCTTTATAGAATTTATTATATGCTTCTTCATTATCAAACATACCCATCTTTTCTATTTTTTTAACAACTACTTCTATTCTAGGATTATCTTTGTCTATAAAACTATTTTGTTCATTAGCTATTAGCCACTGGTCATCTGCATACACTTCACATTTGGTCATTACATCAAACAACACCTTAGTATGGTTATGTGTATCACAACCCTTTCTTTGGAAGTAATATATTAGTTCTGCCACACACCATTCATTCTTTTCAGTTTTTATCCATTGTTGCTCATTCATAGCTTGTACAATTATATCTGTAGCTTCTACTTGGAACTGCTTTGTTTCATTACTAGGAAACGACCTTGGTATCACTTTTCTTCCAACTCTCACACTTCTCCAATCTAAGTAACTATTTACACTTGGAGGAATTGGAACTGTAAATCTTAACTCCATATTTATCACCTCTATTACATTATAGAAAAAAAGAGGTAGTTTGTCCACCTCTTCAACAAATTATTTGTATTTATTTTCAATTAATTCTTTAACTTTATGATACATTTCTTTTTCTTCAATCCCCATAGCCTCAAATGTTACTAGCATAGACCTTACTATATCCTCCATTTTTAACACTGCTTTAACTTCTTCTGATGTTAAGTGGTCTCTAACATTATCTTTCTTATTTAAACCTCTTGACTCTTTTAATTGCTTAGTATTCATTCCAAATACTACTTTATATACTATATTAGTAAAATTACTATAAGCAAATTTGTTAGAAGGTTTAACACAAGTTTGTATTGCATAAGTCATATCTCTTCTAATCACTTTTCCAGTTTTTCTATAATGCAAAAACTCTTCTGTAAGTTGAGACTCTTGTATGAATTTTTCACATTGGATAAAATACTCTCTTATTTCAAATGCTTTATCTGTTCCAGTAACCATACAAATATGTTTAGCCATATCAATAGTTATTTGATAGTCATTAACTTCTTTATAACCACCGTTATTTACAACTATCCTAACTGGGATAATTGCAAAATCCTTATTCTTTTTGAATCTAAATTTGTTCTCTTCTTTAACATACTTTTCAAATATAGCTTCAAAACTTTTTGTTGTTTTAAATTCCAATGCTTTAACTAGTTCCCTAGCACTACATTTACCACTTTCTACTTTAACTAGCTCGTTAATTATCCCTTGTTTCATTACATCAACCTCTCTTTAATTAATATTATACTACTATTATATGGCTTGTACATTTTTAAGTCAACCATTTTTTTACAAAATAATAGTAGTAAAATGGTCATTTTATTATGGACAAGCTATGCTATATATGTTATAATTAGAGTATCAAAACATTAGGGGGAACGAAAATGAACAATTATAAAATATCAAAGCATATGATTGAAAGATACTTATCAAGAATGGAAGGCAAGAGAGATGAGAGTAAGGTTATTAAAAACATAAGGAGTGATTTAAATGTTAAGAAGATAAAGCATATGTACACTTTAGAGAGAGATGGAGAAACAATAATCCATGTATTTACTTCTAACAGCAAAGAATTTAGATTTGTAAGAAAAGAAGATTGTGATATTCTTATGACAATGATAAGATACACTAAACCAAGATATTTAAAAAGAATAGATAAGATAAGAGCATTAAAAGGATTACCACCTTTAGAAATACCTTATCTTGAAACACTTTAGAGAGTAGTAATAACTGCTCTTTTTTTCTGCATAAAAAATAAGACGTTCGCCAAAACGCCTTATTAGTTAGTACGGCTTTATGAAGATAAATTATCGTTTGTACTATATTATAGGAATAATATTAAAATAAAGCAACAAAAAAAGCCGATAAAATCGACTTAATTTGTGTAGGGGAGGTATTTACAAATATAGTTATGAGGTAAGGAGATTCATATGAAATAATTAAAAGTAAACCCTACATTTATATTATATACATTAAACTAATTAATAGCAACTAATTTATGAAAGTTTTTTAAATAAATTTCAAACCTTTTTCTGTATATACTCCAGTATAACAGTTAGCTGGATAATTACCAATAACTTCTTCTCTATTCTCATCTTGTAAGCATAACTCTTTAAAATAAGGGAATTGCTCAAAAGTTTTTAATATTGGTTTCCACTCATCTAATCTATGTCCTTTTCTTTGTCTATATATATTAGCTAATGCCATATAGTTAGTAGTTACGTGAGCTGTTAACTCTATTCCAGAAGGAACATTATATAATATATCTTGGTATAGCTCTTTAGCTTCTGTTGTATTTCTATCTTCCAAGTTATTATATCTCTCTATATCTAGTTTAAGTTGTTCAATAGTAGAACTATATACTCTACCATTTAAACTCTCATCTAAGTTTAACGAGCATATCTTGTGCATTGTTGATTGGCTAGTGATTATTGGAGCAAATATATATCTCTCCCACTCTACCCATAGCTTGTTAGATAATGTTATATCAAAACTAACTAATATTCCTTTTAAGAAATTATTATGCCCACTGCTTGGTTTAGCATTTCCTAATATTAAAGTCATTTTAGTTATGTTATTTTGTACTTTGTTTGTATCAGTTGCCATAGCATACTTTGCAGCTCTAATAGCATTACCCATATTATAAATCATTACTCTATCAATTTTGTTTTTCATTATATTACCACCTTTTTTTATATTCTAATATATTATAGAATTTGGCAAACTTTTGTAAACTAAATCTGTAAAATAGTTTTTTCTTAAAAGGTCATATTTTGTACTTTTAACAATTTACTTTTCTTTACCATTTATTCACGTTTATAAGCTCCAAAATAGGCTCTAAACAACTAATAGCTTAAAAGGTCGTTAGGTGCCCATAAGATAGACTAACCTTATAAGACTTTACTTAGACTTAACAATATAAGAATCTTATGTACTATAAGCAAAAATTTACTAAAAAAGATTGTATTTCTTTTCCTTTTGTGATAATATAAATACATAAAGTTAAGGGGGAATAACAATGAACATTAGATTTTTAAAATTAGATTACACATTAATAACAGATAGGAATATAGATTCTAATCAATTTAGAGTATACACTTACTTATTATCTCTATATAACAAAGATAAGAAGTGTTCTTATCCAGCTCTATCAACAATATCGATAGAATTATCTATAGGAATTACAACTGTTAAGAAAGCTATTAAGCACTTAAGAGACTTAGGCTATTTAGCAATAGAGAAACAAAAATGTAAACTTGGAAACCATAATAAGTACAAGCCTAAGCACATTATCTTAAACAAAACTACTGCAAGTGTTAATGATAAAGTAGATGAGATAAAATCAGAAGAAGAAGTTAAAAGACATAAAGTAGAGCAACATAACAACATAAGATTCTTAAGAAAATATGTTGAAATAGACAGTAATGAAGCTATAAGAGATATGTGTACAAGCTTAAGTTATGAAAATGTAGTTGAAGGGTACAAGCTATTCAAGAGCAAAGTAGAAGGAAAGAAATGGCAAGTTAACTGTTCTTCTAACTTATTCAGAGATATTATACAAGTATATTACAATAAAGGTCAAAGAATACCTTCAAAAGCTTTTAATTTTTACAGAAAATATATGGATAATGTAGCAATGCAACCAAAATAGTTTACAAAATAATGCAAAATGCTTATAATATAAGTATATAATAAAAAACTTAGGGGGAATTAATATGAAAAAAGTTATTTACAAAGGTGAAGAAAGAAGTTTTAATCAGTTGGTGAAAGAAAAAGAATTACCTTATATGGCAATTTATCAAAGAGTGCTAAATGGATGGACTATCGATGAAGCATTTGATACACCAGTAAATGGAGCAGTTAGCAAACAAACTGATAAAGAGTATAAGATTAAAGTAGAAAGAGCTAAGTTATCAGCTACTAAATATGATGAGAACAACCATATAAGACAAACTGGTAGAATACAAAATTTTGTACAAGACTTAAGAGAACAATGGGACAAGCTACCATTATTAGAAGTTAAAAGAAAGACAAATTCATATAAAGCTAAACAAAAGAAAGATGTAATAATGATGTCAGATTTACACTTTGGAGCAGATTTTGTTACACCATTCAATACTTATAATGAGTCAGTATTTTTAGAAAGATTAGAGAGGTTGTTTGAGTACATTGTATTTGAGGAACTTGATGAAATAGTAATAGTAAATACTGGGGATATAATACAAAACATACTGAGAATGACTGATTTAAAAGTTAACCAATTTACAGTTGTAGAATCAGTTATAAAGTTATGCAGATATTTAGGAGAATGGTTAAACAGATTATCTCAATATTGTAAAGTTAAATACTATAATGTAGGAGTTGCTAATCATTCAGAGATACGTTTTCTTAATGCTAAAGCTGGTTCATTTGCTCAAGAGAGTGTAGAGTACATTTTAGTTGCTTACTTAAAAGATGTGTTATCAGAGAATGATAGAGTATTTATTAATGAAGAGTTTATAGAGGATACTGTACAGTTTAAGATATTTGATAAGAACATTATTGCAGTTCATGGACACCAAATATCACAAAAGAAAGCAGATGATGTAATTGGAGCTTATTATCAAAAGTATAACAAAGACTTCCAAACAGTGTTAATGGGACATTATCATAATAGTAACCTTAAAACAGTAGGAGTTAATAAGCACGTTGTTACTTGTGGCTCATTTGTGGGGGTGTGCCCCTACGCTAGGGCTATCAATAAACAATCTAGTCCAGAAGCATTACATTTAGTATTTAGTCCTAACGGTCTTAAAACAATGTCAATAATAGATTTACAATAAGAGGGGTTTATACCTCTCTTGTTTAATATAAAAAGGAAGGTGAGTTAATGTACAAATTTAGTAAAAAAGAAGTATCAGAGATAATTGGAGTAAGTAAAACTACAATGTCTAAAAAAACAGAAGAAGAAATCAAGTTAGAGTTACAAAAGAATTGTTATAAACTTATTAAAATAGAAAAAGAATGGAGAACTATATATTATTATTGTGAGTATGAAGAGTATGAACAAAATACAGATGAACATTTGAAAGAGGTGTTTAAAGTGAGAAATGTTAAGAACTTTAAAACATATACCAAAGAGAAAGTTAAATCTATTGAAGAAGTTGATTTAAGAACTAGAAAAGAGATTTGTAACAAAACAAATACTGCTATAACCACTTCAAAAAACTATGATAAGAAGCTTTTAGAAAACAATGTATTAGAAAAACTTGATGATGTGCTATATATTTGTGTAGAAAGAAAAACAGGAAACAAAGTATTAGTAGATAAAAAAGCTTATAATGAGTTTTGGTACAGAAATAGAGCATTAAGAAATCAGTTAGATATACTAGATAAGAAGTTTTTTGAAAAAGAAATAACAATGAAAGACTTACAATACTTAAGAGAAAATACCATTTATAACTTAGAGAGTGAGTATATGTATTACCAAGTTTCTAAAATAGCTATTAAATACGACAATTACTTATATAAACTTATAATGGAATAATTTATAAGGAACAACTTGTTGACCAAGAAGGTAATATAATAGTGGTCAACAAGGTGAACCTTATAACCACTTATCGAATTCACCCTATTTTTTTAATCTTTTACTGTACTCTAAATGCCAAAATACATTTTGACATTTGTTTCAAGCAGAGCTTTCAACTATATTTTTTAAAATGTTTACAATTTATATAATTATTCCTATAATATAGTATAGCAATTATGGGAGGTAGAAAAAATGCAAAGCAAGATTTTTAAAGGGAAAATTGATGGTGATACTTTACTGGGGTTAGTTAAACAATTAGATTACAATATTACTGATTTAAATGGTAGAATGGAATTTATAAGAAAGTTGTTAAATGGGACAAACTTCTTTGATGTGTATTTTGCAGAATATTATAAATCTGAACTTAATATGAGTGATGCTTTATCTGAAAACAACAATATCTGTAAAGGGCTTGAGAGTCTAGCTACTTATATCTTAAATTCAGAGGAAGTTAAGTTAGAGAAAAAGAATAAAGAAACTCAATATGTTTTCTATAGAACACCAGCTTATTTTAATTCTGAGCTAAAAAGAGAGTTATCTATTAACCAATATGAAAACTTAGGTAATGGAGTAGGAAATGAAATAGGATTAGATGTAATACACTTTCTAAGAAATGGTGAAGAAAAAAATGTTAAATACCATAAGAAAGATGATATATACTCAAAAGACTTAGTTGGAGATAGTGAGATGAGTAAAGTGTTAAGAGAGTATCAAGTGCTACTTGATGTTATTAATCACAAACTTATTAATAGAGAATTTACTGGAGAAAGATTTAAACTTACAACAGCTAAGAGCTTAATTAAAAAAGATATGCTAGATACAAAAAGAATATATAAAGGTACTATTAATATGAAACTTGACGGTTTTAAAGAGAGTACAGATTATAATTTACTTGAAAAAATAGACTTAGGTAATGAGTTACACGTACTTCATTGTTTAAAATATGCTAGTGAATCTATGGAAGACGATAAAGATTTTACTATTATAATGTATGACTTACAGCAATATATAAATAGATGTAAGTTAAGTGAAATTGAATTAGAAATACTAGAGCTATGGAAATTAGGGCATAGCAAAACAAAGATTGGAGAAATGTTAGATAGGTCAAACTCAAAAGAAGAAGACGAAAAGAAGAGAATAGAAAGAAACAAGGTTTATGTTATTAGAACTCTAAAGAGTATCTCTAAGAGGGTAGCAAGTCTTGTAACAGCATTAGGAGGTTATTAATGCAGAAAATATTAGAAAGAATTATATTAATTGTGGTGTTAATAATAACACAATGTTTTAGGATATTTTGTTGTTGGGCTATAACTTTTGCACTGAATAAGATGTTCGATTATGGATTTAGTTTTGAAATACAAATTATATTAGCACTTATAATTAATAACTTATTAATAGTCTATGACACTGTAAAAGGAGTAGATAGGTTAATGGAAATAAATATAACTAGAAAGTAAGAGTAGTAAATTCTACTCTTTTTTCTTTTAAAAAAATGTAGACAAACTATATAGAGTATGATATTATAATATTAAGGTAATTGTTACCAAATATAATAAAGAGGTGTTAAGATGAAAGAGTTAATCAGAATTAAAGAAGAAAATGGAAAGAAGTTAGTAAGTGCTAAGGAATTATATTTAGGATTAGGTATGGATAAATCAAATTGGAAGAAATGGTATGTTAAAAATATAGAAAACAACGATTTCTTCACTGAAAATGATAGTTGGGTAGGGTTCGTACTTATGACGAACGGTAATGAAACTAAGGATTTTGCTATAAATTTAGAGTTTGCAAAACATTTAGCTATGATGTCAAGAACTGAAAAATCACACGAGTATAGAAATTACTTTATAGAGTGTGAAAAACAGTTGATAGAGGTTCAGAATAAAGCTCAATTACTTTTAGATATTTATAATGGTGGACAAGCTGGAATAATAGCAAGTGCTAAGTTAACAGAAATAGAAGTAGCAGAGCAAACAAAAGAGTTGGTAGGAACAATCGAAGAACAAGCTCCAAAGGTAGAAGTTTATGATAAGTTTATAGAAACAGATGGAACTTACACTATAACTAACGCTGCTAAAAAATTAGGAGTACAACCAAGAAAAATATTATTCCCATATTTATTAGAGAAGAAATTGTTGGTTACTGGAAACGTACCTTCAAGTTATGCTATAAAACAAAACTTAATGGTAATAAAAGATGTTCCATTCACTAATAGAAGTAATAAAACAGAATTCAACCAACAAGCTAGAATAACAATAACTGGTATAGAATACTTGTTAAAAAACTTAGTTAATAAATCAAAAAAACTTTCATAAAAGTGTTGACAAATATTTAAATAAAGCTTATAATATAAGAGTAGACAACAGTCGAAAGACTTTAAATTAGGAGGAAATATGGAGATTAAACAATTAAACAACAAAGCAACAATAGTGGGTACAGTTAAAAAGAACGAAATGAAAATAGTTAAGTATACTCAAACAAAAGATGGACAAACTGCTGAAAGAGAAAAGATAATGGGTAACTTATTATTAGAAGTTAAAGATGGAAATAAAGTAAACTCAATAAGAGTTAATATATTCTGTTATGATGGAAACAAAGTATTTACGGGATTAAAAACAGTAAAAGAAACAGTAACACCAGGAATGAGAGTATCTGTAGAAGGTTCAGTAGGTGTTAATAGATATAAAAATAAAAGTGGACAACTTATGATAATAAATACAATTGATGGTAAATTCATTCATAGATTAACTGAGCTAGATGATAAGCAAGATGTAGCTAGAATAGATTTAGAAGCTTATATAGAAGGGTTTGAAGAAAAGAACAATGAAATGGGATTACCTACTGGAGAAGCAACATTAAAAGCTCTTTCTTCTGGATATAAAGGAAGACCGATAGAGATTGTAAACTGTTTTGTAGATAAAGAGTCTTTACCAACTGCAAAAAATATAATGTATGCTGGTAGTACAATGATTATAACAATGAAGATAAACAACTATATGATAGTAGAAGAGAAACAAGAAGAAGTAAGTGCTCTAGGGTTTGGAGTTCAACCTAAATCTTTTGACTCTGTTAAGAAAGAGTTTGTTAACAACTATCAATTAGTAGGTTGTCAACAGATTCCTAATATGGAAAGACACTTAAGACAAGAAGAAGTACAAGAGTTAAAGAGAAATATACAAGTAGCTAATGCTTCTGCAATGACTAAAACAGTACAAGCTACTAAACCAACACAAGGAGCACCTAGTCAAGAAGCTCCAAAACAAACTACATTCGGTGGAGCAACAAGTGGTTTTGATACACAACCAAGCTTTACACCAGTAAATGATGACGATATGCCATTCTAATAATGAGAGGGATTAAGTTCCCTCTACATTATACTTTTAAATTGTGAAGTAAAGGAGAGAAAGAAGTGAGAAGTTATTTAGATATAATTATAGATTTAAAAGATGGTAAAGAAGTTAGTAAACAAGAATTAGGGATTGCCTTATTATTTGCTAATGACCAGTTATTTTTTGAAAAAAGAGATATAGAAAGATTACTAAAGGATACAAAAACTAATCCAATGATATTAAAAATGATTGAAGAAAACAGAGAAGTGAGATTTCAAGCTAGAAAAGCACCAATGGAGAAATGGTTTAAGAGTATTCCAATAATTAAATAAGAGGGTGATAAATGTGAAAAAGCTAATTGAATATGGAAATATAATTTTTAATATAGTGATTAAAATTTTTGGAGTTGGTGCATTTATATTAGGATTAATATCATTGTTCAGCAACGAAGATGTTATAGTAACAACAACATTTAAGCCTTTATGGTTAATAATATTTGGTATCTGGTTAGCTTGTGGAGAAGTTAAGTTTGGTACACATTTCAAATAAAATAAGAAATTTATAGGGGGAATTTATATGACAAAATTAACAGTAGTTGCAATAGATGGGACAGAATATTCAGAGGTTTTTCCTTATTCTAAACAAGAAGTATATGAGTATATTGATTTAGCAGAAGAGGATGGACACATACTGATTAACGTAGATGGGGAAGAAGTGTTTGTGAATGTGAATTTTATAGTTTCATATCACGTAGAAGATGCAGGAGAAATTGTTGAAGATGAGTTTGATGAAGAACTATGTAAAGAGTGCATAGATTACAAAGAGTGTTTAAAAGAAGAGATAGAAAGATTAACTTCAATATATATGAACAAGTAAATAAATAATAGGTTAGCTGTAATCCTCAATATAGCTTAGGGAGATTTTAATATGATTAATTTAATGGATATACAACCACAAAAAATGGATTCAAATATAGAGAACTACTCAATGCTACTATACGGAAAGTCAAAGGTAGGTAAAGCCCAACCAGTTGATACTGTTATTCCTACACCAAATGGTGAAATGAAATTTGGGGATTTAAAAATAGGGGATAAGGTTTATGACAGAATGGGGAAACCTACAAAAGTAACAGGAATTTTTCCACAAGGAGTAATTGATAATTATAAAGTTACTCTGTGCGATGGAAGAGAATTTTTCTGCAATGAAGAGCACATAATACCTTATATAAATTTAGACAGAAGAAATATTTGCAACAAAACTCTTAAAGAAATGATGGTAGATTATAAAGTTGTAACACAGTACAAAGGTAAAGAAATAACTAAACACAAATACAGAGTGCCTTTAAATGAAGCTATCTATAAAGAGGAAAAAGAGTATAAAATATCACCATACGCTTTAGGTTTGTTAATTGGAGATGGATGTCTAACTATGGATGAGAGTTGTATAAATTTCTCAAATGATGAAGAGGATTTAGTTGCTAAACTATCTGATGAATTGGATATAGTTTTTAGATGGCACTCAGAACATAACTATAATAATGTGGCAAGAGTTAGTTATTCAGAAAAAAATATAAAGATAAAAGATATAAATGAAGAATTAACTAGATTAGAATTAAATAATAAAAAATCTGGGGAAAAATTTATACCAACAGAATATAAAGAAGGTTCAATAGAACAAAGATTAGAATTAATAAGAGGATTAGTTGATACTGATGGAAGTGTAGATTTAAGAAAAAATTCTATAACCTTTACAACAACTTCTGAGAGACTAACAAAAGACTTTTTGGAAGTGTGTAGAAGTTTGGGTATGAATTGTAAAGTTAAGCGTAGAAAAAGAGAAGATAAACCTAGTGAAGAATTTACAATAGTTATTTATAGTCAGTATAAAATCTTTTCAAGTGTTAAACACTCAAAAAGATGGAATAATAGAACGGTTGGGAATAATACTTTTAAATTCAGAGCAAACTCAATAGTAAATATAGAAAAAGTTGGACAAGCAGAAATGATGTGTATCAAGGTTTCAAATTATGAAGAGCTTTATTTAACTAATGATTATATAGTAACTCATAATACAAAATTCTTGCACGATTTATATGGAGAAAGAGCATTATTCTTATTTACAGAAGATAGATTCAAACACTTACATGGAGCAAACGTATTAAGAATTAACAGTTGGTCAGATTACTTAAATGTAATGTCTCAATTACAAATGCCACAAATTAAAGAAAAATTTGATACAATTATAATAGATACACTAGATAACTTAGCAGTTATGTGTGAGCAATTTACTACTGCTAAATGGAATGAAAATACTCTAGGAGAACTTACAACAATCTACGGTAAGGATTGGGCAGATGTTAAGAGATTTTGGAGAGATGGAATACAAATGATACCTAAATTAGGTTATAACTTTGCTTTTGCAGGACATAGTTCAACTCATACATTAAGAGTTCCAATTAACCAATTAACTAAAGAAGCAGCAGAAAGTATTGGAGCAGGAAAAGTTGAGGTTGAAGAGGAAATAGAAGGACAAGGAAAAGTAAAAGTTGAATACTTTGAAGTAGAACAATATGTTCCAGATTTACATCCAAGATATTTAACAGTAGTAGAAAACCAAGTTGATAACATTGTATTTATGAATATTGGTTTAGATGAGAACGGAAACGAAGAAAGATTCTTACACTTAAGAGAAACATTACAATACAGAGCTGGTTGTACGTTTGAGAGTGTAAATCCAATAATTAAATCTAGTGCAGAAAACCTAAGAGAAGAATTAAAGAAAGCAGTAGATAAGATTCCAAACGATAAGAAAGAGTCTAAAGAAAAGGTACAAGTAGTAGAGTTAAACTTCAATGAACTATATGAAGAAGCAAAAGGATTAGCTATTAAGTATAAAGAAGTTGGAAGAGTAGCAGAATATGTATCAATAACAGAAAGTGTTATTGGTGTAGGTAATAAGTTATCTAACTGTACTGAAAAGCAAGTAGATGTAGTTAAATCAGTAGTAGATAAATTAAAAAGAGCATTATAGAAAAAAATATTTAATTAATTTTAAAAGAGGGTTGCACAAACCTTCTTTTTTGTTATAATTAATATATAGAACAAAACAAAATATAAAAAAGAGGTATAACTATGAGAATAATTCAAACATTTAACTGGAAGTTAGCAGATATTACAAACAATCTACAAGAGATAAAGAGTAAATCTTTTACTCATATACAAACTAGCCCGATACAACGTACTAAAGATAATGGAGTGGATTGGTGGTTATTATATCAACCTTGTTCACTAACTATAGGCAATAGTCAAATAGGAAGTAAAGAGGATTTAATTGAGCTATGTAGAGAGTCACATAAGCTAGGATTAAAAGTTATAGTAGATGTTGTCTTAAGACACGTAGGAACTGATAATCTTGACTGTGATAAACCTAATGAAGTAGTTGATAAAGAATTATTACCTTATGTTGTTCAAAGACCAAGGCTATATAATGAGAATAACAGAGCAGAAGTAACTGATAATAGTTGTGGTATGCCTATGCTAGATTATGAGGACCAAGGTTATCAGAAGCTTTGTATTAGGTTCTTAGATGAGTTAGTGGCTTGTGGAGTTGATATGTTCAGATTAGACCAAGCAAAACATTATAGACTTCCTTCTGAGGGAGGTACATTCCTAACAAATGTTATGAGCAAGTATGAGTATATAGGCGAGGTATTGTTTGAAGAGGACCAAGAGATATTAAAACAATACGCTGAACTATGTTATGTTATGAGTATGAACTCACTACAAGATAAGAGTAGAATGGTTTTAAACATAGAAAATCACGATACTTTCTTAAATACTGATGGAGTAGGTTATACAAGGAAAATGAGTGACGAATTGATTATGAGTGAGTATAATATATTATGCAACTATGCAATTAACACTATGTTCTACTGTAGACCTTATAATGATAGTTGGAGAAAAGAGATAATTAAAAATTCAAATAATATGGGTTAAAATTAGTAAAAGAGGTTGCATAATCTCTTTTTTTATATTATAATACTAATATAGTAAGACAAGTTGTAGGAGGTAGTATGAAAAAGAGAGCAATGAAAAAATATATTCCAAAGAACACTGATTATTGTTACGATTGCAAGAATAGAGTAAATTGGAAAATAATACCTAAATATTTAGATTTCTGTGAAAAAGAAATACCAATACAAGTTGAAGCTTTCAGATGTAGATATTGTAGAGTTGATTCTGAAACCGATGCATGTTTTTGGGATGGTATTAAGAGTTGTGGAATAAGTGAGAAAACGTATTAATGACAAATAAAATATGATTTTTATGAATAATACTTTAAAATTATGTAGTAAATAGGAGATATATATGGAGAGAGCTATAGATATAAAGGTTGGAGATTTTATAAAGTCTATATATACAGGGAGAATTTATATAGTGTTTAGTACACCAATTATATTCGGAACTAAAACTGTATATAGTTTAATGAGCATAGATGGAAATGGTAAATATTATGAAAGAGATTCTTTAGAGGAAATACAAAAAGATATATATTTAAATAGAAAAGAACATTATGTTCTAAGAAATCTCAAGTGGATTGGAATAAGTGATTAAAAATAGTTCAAAATACAAATAAAAAGATACTTTTATGGAGGTGGAATATGATTAATAGTATAATAGAGAGAATAATAAACCAACAACAAGGCGAGTTAAACGACTGGATAAGAGAGTGCTTAGTAAAGCACTTGAACTATCCACCTAATCTTACACCTAAGGAGTATGCAGAACTAGCAAGAGAAAGAAAACACCCTATTGAAATTAGAATGGAAAGAACAGAAGAAGGTGTTCTAGGTAGAACAATGTTTATAGTAGCTGATAGAGTGTTAGATGAGTTTGAGTTTGAGATTGATAGATAAAAAGGATATTTTAAGGAGGAGCAGTTATGTTTTATACGTATAACCAAAATAATAGTGAGGGATATTTTATTGTAAATGATGATGTAGCTCATTTTATTATAATAGAGGCTAATAATGAAGACGAGGCTAATGAAAAAATGAAAGCAATAGTTGAAAACTATAGTGATTTTTGCCCATGTTGTGGCGAAAGATGGAGAGATAGGTGTCATAGCAAAAAAAAATACCCTTCAATATGGGGGAAGAATTTATATGAAGAACAAGACTATTTTTATAGGAATGATGAAGCAATAATATATTATTTAGATGGTAAAAAGAGTAGATATAAATTAAAGTAAGAGTGTAAATAAAAATATAATTTTAAGGAGAAAAAGTAAAATGAAAAAAATAAACGCTCTTGAATTAAGAGATATATTAATGGAATATGATTCAGAAGAACTAAGTAGAATGAAAGTGGTTATTGAAATGGGTAGAGAGAGAAGGAATCTGCTTAGTGAAGCTGAATATGTAAATAAAATAGAAGAGTACGAATGTCATTTTAGATTGATTCATGTAAAATAATTTTGAAAAAAGGGTAGACAAGCCCTTTTTTTTCTGCTATAATAAGTATATAAAGTGAAAGGGGATAATAAGAATGAGTAGAACAGCAAAAGTAATAACAATGGTAGTAATAACCTCCACTATAATAGGTGGTATGAGTGTTTATAAAAAAATAAGTAACAGAATAAAAGAATTAGAGAGTAAGGTAGTTCAAGTCGAAAGTGAAAATGGCTATTTGTTTAAGCAAACACAAGAAATGAACTCAGAACTGGTAACTTTAGAAAAAGAAAAAGGCTCACTTAAACATCAATTAGAGGAGTCAAACAAACATTTGGAAAAAGTAAAGGAGTTACTCTCCAAAAAGAATAAAGAGAAGCAAAGAGCAGTGCAAACAACAACTAACAATAACAAAGTAGTTAGCAGAGGTGGAGTAGAATATAGAAAATATATATTTGAAGCTACTGGATATGCTCCTAATGACCCTAGAGCAAAAGATGGTATGGAATTCCAAGGTAATAGAAATGTTACAGCAAGTGGTATGAGACCAGGACTAGGAGTATTTGCAATAGACAACAGTTGGATAAAGTTTGGAACAAAGATTAAGGTTAAAATGCCCGATGGAAGTTTCAGAACTGGAGTAGCTGGTGATACTGGAGGAGCTATAAAAGGAAACAAGATAGATATTTATTTTAATACATTGGCAGAAGCCAACAAATTTGGTAGAAGGAAAGTAGAAGTATACTTGGAGGTAAAATAAGATGGGAAATTTTGAGATGGAATATTTAATAAGAGAGAAGATAGTGAGAACAATAAACAAGAGAACTAACGAGGTTATAACAACAATAGGGATTAACTATGGTGTAGTAGAAGAAAATGTTGGAGATGTGGAAATAGAATTATTTAAAAAAGGAATAATGCTAAGCATAGAGCAAGATGATAACAATAGATATGTAATAGCTAAGAAAGATGGAGAAGAAGTATTGGCTTATAAAATTGTTATAGAACTAGATAACATAACAGTAGTAAAAGTAAAGGGGTAGTAATATGAGATTGAGCAAATGTTATGGAGAGGAATGTTTAAAGACTGATAAAAAGTGGGACAAGTCCCAGTTGGTAAAAGATGGTGGTAAAAACTACTGCCCTTCTTGTTACCAAATTAGAAGACAGTTTGTTGAAGAGAGAACAAAATTGTTTGAGTATATTAAGGTAATATTTGATATTCCTTATGTTACTCCAATGATACAAAAACAAGCTAACAATTTTCAAGAGAAATATAACATAAGTTATAGAGAACAAAGATTAACTCTAAACTATATGGTTAATAGATTGAAAATGAAATTAGATTTAAAATATGGTATTACTTTAATAGGCAACTATCATCTACAAATGGTACAAGCTTATAAAGAGTTGCAAGAAAAACAAAAACAAATAGCTAAATTTGAGATAAAGAAACAAGAAGTTCAAGTAGCTGTTGCAACTAAGAGAAAGAAAAATAATAATTTAAAACAAATAGATATGTCTATTTTTGATTAAGGGGAGAGAATTATGAACGAATTTAAGAGAGAACCAATCCAAGCTTTAGAGAATAAACACGTTGTAGCTTCAATTATAGGAAGTGTATGTAAAAAATGCTCATTACTGAGAGAAACAAACATAAGTATAAAGGTAGATTTCTTCAATAGCAAACTATTCAAGATAGTGTTTAGTGCTATTAACAATATGGTTGATTCAGATTACACACTTATGAGTATAACTTCTAAAGATATAGCTAACTATTTAGGAGCATATCCTAATCAATTAGAGTATTTTTTACAGAATAAAGGAATAGAGTTTGTAGATAGCTGCATAGAGTTAGCTAACATTGAAACATTTAGTATCAACTACAACAAACTTAGAAAAAATGCTCTATTAAAACATTATTATGACAACTTAGTAGATATTAGAACACTATTTGATTATGAAAAAGCTCAATATGATTTCTTATATGCAGAAAAGATAAGTAAAAAGCTAGAGAGTATGTCAGAGCAAGAGATAGTGGAACACTTTAAATTGCAAAATGCTAAAACAAATGAAGGTTGGGACTTCCCTGGAGAGATACCTAACTTTAATGTTAAGGAAGAAATCAAAGGCTTCTTCTCAAGAAAGAAAGAAGAACCAAGTATTGGATTACCGTTCCAAAATCTAAAATATAATAATTTAATGTTAGGTATGCAACCAGGAAGATTTTTATTAAGGTCAGCTGATACAGGGTGTGTAGATGCTAATACAGAATACTTCAATGGTAAGGGTTGGACTAGGATAGCAGATTATGATGGTGGTATGGTAATGCAATACACTAAAGATGGCAAAGGGGAGATGGTTCTTCCAGAAAGATATATCAAAGAAGAGTGTGAAGATATGTTTGAGCTTAAAACCAAATATGGAGTACACCAAGTAGTTTCAGAGGACCATGATTTAGCAATAGCTAGAGGAGAATCATTTAACAAATTAGAAAAAATGCCATTTACTGAATTTAGAGAAAGACACGAAAAAGCAAAAAACGGATTCACAGCAAAATTCTTTACAACTTTTAATCATAGTGGAGAAGGGATTGAACTAACTGATGAGGAAATCAGAGTAATGGTAATGGTTATTGCAGATGGTAGTTTTATGAACAAGACTGATAATAGATGTAGAGTTAATCTTAAGAAACAGAGAAAGAAAGAGAGATTAGAGCTTCTGTTAAAAGAAGCAAATATAGAGTGGAAAACTTGTAAGAGTTCAGAAGGCTACACTGCTTATTTATTCCACGCTCCTAAAAAACACAAATACTATGGAGAATACTGGTATGGTTGCAACGATTCGCAACTTAATGTTATTTGGAGTGAAGTAATGGAGTGGGATGGAAGTAAAGGTAATGGCAACAGAATAGGAAGTTTCTCAACTACTATCAAAGAAAGTGCAGATTTCATACAATATTGTGCAACGACTAGAGGATTTAGAGCCTCGATAAAATTAGATGATAGAAGAGGAAAAGTAAAAAAAGGGACAAGCTATATCACAAAAAGCATAACATATAATGTGGCTTTTACAAGTAGAACTAAATGTTCTATGAAATCAAATACTAAAGCTCCAATAACACCAGTTAAATCTAGTGATGGGTATAAATATTGTTTCACTGTTCCAAGTGGTATGTTAGTGTTAAGATATAACAATACAATTAATATTACTGGAAATTGTGGTAAATCAAGAACAATGATGGCAGATGCAGCATACTTAGCTTGTGAAGAATGGTATGATTTTAATAAGGGTTGGATTGATAACGGCAAGAGCGAAGATGTATTATATATCTCAACAGAGTTAGAAAAGGAAGAGATACTTACAATGTTCTTAGCTAGTGTATCTGGAATAGAAACATCAGTTATTAACAAAGGTAACTTTACACCACAAGAGGTTCAAAGATTAAATAAAGCAGAAGAAGTGTTAACTAAAGCCAATATATTTGTAGAAGAAATAGAGGATTTCAGTGTTAGAGATATAGAGGAAATAATAGAAAAGCATATAGTTGAGCACAATATAAAAGTAGTATTTTTTGATTATTTACAAATTGTTCCAAAAATGAATAAGTATTATAATGATTTATATGGTATGCAACTAAGAGGAGATGAGATGCTTTGTATGTTTGCTCAAACTCTTAAGCAACTAGCTAAAAAGTATCAAGTATATATGGTTTCTTCAACTCAACTTTCGAGAGGTGAAGGATACGGTTCAACTAGACTTGCAGGAGGTAAGGCAACTGCAAATAAAGTAGATACTGGAATTATACTTACAAACTTAAATGAAGACTTTATGAAAAAGATAAGACCTATATTAGATAGCCCAGATACTAATTATAAAGAGCCAGATTATGTACATTGTGTATATAAAAACAGATTAGGGTTAAAACTAATATATATATTTACAAAAATGAATCTTGGTAATTGTAGAGAAGAAGTTTGTTTCTGTACTGATTATAACTTCAATCTTAAAGAGATACCAGATTTAATAATAAAGAAAGGTGATGACGGAGCTTGTATATAGAAGATGTCAAACATTTAGTTGAGTTTTGGAGAGGTAAACCAAGTTGTGATTTTAAATACTGGAGTAGAAATACTCTAGTAAACAACTTGTTGAAGAAACAAGGCTATAATACGAATAAAGTTAATAGAGAACGAATGAATAACATATTAAAAGAATTGTATCCAAATGGAATAAAATAGTTGACTTTCTCACCAACTTAGTATATAATATAGTTATGCTAGAAAAAAGGTTGGTGGGAGAATGAAAGCTAAAGATTTAGTTGAAGCTTTAACTGAGACAGATATAATTCTATTATTAACAGAATTAGGAGCTGAACCACAAAAACTTAATAACTATATTCAATCTAAGACTATATGTCATGGAGGAGATAGTAGAAAACTAGTGTATTATGATGATAAGAAGGTGTTCACGTGCTATACAGGGTGTGAGCAACCTAATTTCAATATTATAGACTTAGTAATAAAGGTAAAAGGATTAAGCTTTTACGAGACTTTATTATGGGTGTGTAATATTGTGGGCATAACTGACACTAGTTTTTCTAATTTAACTACTCAAGAGGATTTAAGTTTTTTGGACAAGCTAAAGAGTAAAAAGTATGAAGAGAAAAAGGTTAAAGTTTATGATGCAACAGTATTAAATGATTTTAAAGAGTTGTATTATGAAGGTTGGTTAGAAGAAGGAATAACTTATAGTACAATGAAGAAGTTTGGTATCAGATTTTGTTCAGAACGTTTCAGAATTGTAATTCCTAACTTTAATGTACAAGGTGAGTTAGTAGGAATAAGAGTACGTAACTTAGTTAGAGGAAAGAATAACGAAGTGTCAAAATACCTACCCTTATTTTACGAAAATAATGATTATAGCTTCCCTTCTAATAGCATACTGTATGGTGTTTATGAGAATAAATGCGATATTGTTAAGTATAAAAGTGCGATTTTATTTGAGGGAGAAAAGTCAGTTTTGAAGCTACACAGTTATACTTCTTATCCAAGCATAGGGGTAGCAACATATGGAACTAAGATTTCAGAAGAACAAATTAGGATGTTAAGAAAAATGGGGGTAGAAAATGTAATAATAGCATATGATAAAGAGTTTGAGACTGGTGATAAAACAATGGAACTGATTCAAGCTAAGAAACTTAGGGCAACTATAGTAGACAAGCTTAGGAATGAGTTTAATGTAAGTATCTTATGGGACAACAAACATAACTTATTAGAGTTAAAAGATTCCCCAGTGGATAAAGGTGAAGAAGTGTTTAAAGAATTAATGAAAAATAGAATTAATATAATTTAGGAGTGATTATTATGAAAATGAAATGTGAAGTAAAAAGTGGACAAGGTATTGTTAAAGGAATATTAGATTTATATTTAAATAAAGAGGAGCAATTATTATTAGCAAATCCTCAAATTGAAGATATGGTTACAGTAGACAAGATGTACAATGGGAGAGCAGCAGTAGATATGTATAAGAAGCATATTGAGTTAGGAAGTACAATTGTAAATTTACAAGATGTGGATGTCGATGGAGTATCTTCATCAGCTCAACTGGTAATAATGAATCCAAATATAATAACAGTCTTCCATAGTGGTAAGCAACATGGAATAGAGGATTTAAAGGCTTTTGAGTTGATAAAGTCTCATAATCCTAACCTAGTGATACTTCCAGACTCAAGTACAAATGATGTTAAGCAATTAGAAGAGTTAACAAGTATGGGGATAGATGTTATAATATTAGACCACCACGATATAGAAAATAATAATGAGTTGAGATATGATAGTAACAAGAGAATATGCCTAGTTAATCCTAAGGACAGAAGAAATAGATGGGCTAGTGAAGAACTTACTGGAGCTGGTTTAACGTTTATATTTGTATCTGCTTTAGCTACAGAAGAAGTAATTAGCAAATGTTCAGTATTAGCTGCACTAGGACAAATAGGAGATTGTAGTGATGTAACTAACAAATATATAAGATATATGATTATGAGAGGCTTACAAAATGTTAAGAGTAATGAGTTTGTTAAACTGTTTGTAGAAGGAATTGATAGAACGGTAGGACCTATGGATTTAAGTTTTGGAATAATTTCTCTAATTAATAGTGTTTGTAGAGTAGGAGATATGCAACATAAAACTAGATTATTTGAAGCTCTGGTAGGTAATGAAGAATTGGCACAAAAGCAAACAGTAATGAAAAGAAGAAAGAATAAAGCAACTAACAAATTTGAAAGAGTTCCAGAAGAACATACTGGTTACGCTTTAATGAAACAACAATTAGAAAAAGTTAAAGCTAAACAAAAGAAATATGTGGACAAGGCTTTACAAGAGATTGAGTTAATAGAAAATGATAAAATAGTAATAGCAGTAGGAGAGGATATAGCTACTCTTTCTGGACTAATAGCTAATAAACTTACTCACTCTTATAATAAACCGAGTTTAGTTTTATCTAAAACAGTAATAGATAATGAAGTGGTTTATAGAGGTTCTGCTAGAAGTAGCGATAAATTAACAGCAGATTTTAATAGATTAACTGCTCAATGGGGAAGTATAAGGTCAATAGGTCATAACAACGCTTTTGGTATAAGTATTAAGGGCAATGAGCTAGAATCATTCATTGACAAGAGTAGGACGATGGAGAGCGAAGAGACAGTATATGAAGTAGCAAACATAGGAAAGAAACCTAGTGCAAAAGTAATAGATGATATAATAGAGAACACTTATTTGTTTGGTGGAAAGATTGAATACCCACTACTTGGGTTAGAGAATACCAACATTTTCACTAATTCAATTAAAGTAAAAGGTTCTATGATTTCTTTTTATAGTAATGGTGTAGAAATGTTCTTATTTAACGCTGACAAAACTCTAATAGAGAAGATAAACTATACTTATAAGAACTCTTTAAGGTTCAATATAGTAGGACAACCTATGAGAAGCTTTATGGGAGGTAACAACTGTATCTTTATACAAGATATAGAGTTACTGGAGGAAGAAGAAGTAGAAGTTGATGATTTCTTTTAAAAAATAGTTGACAAATATTTAGTTGTAGTATAGAATAACAAATGAAATAAAATATAAGAGGTGCTAAAATGACAAAAAAAGTAGTATTAACAACAGAAGAAGAAGTAGTAAAGGAACAATACTTAAGATTAAGTAGATGGGTTGCAAAGAAACATGGAGCAAGTGTGGCAAAAGAATTAAATGATAAGTTTGGTCATTTATTTATAACAGAAAAAAAATAATTTAGAAAAGGAGATAAATTTCTCCTTTTTTTATTGCATTAATTATCCAACTATGATATAATAGATTTTGTAAGGGAGAGTGATATTATGTATAACATACACACACATACTGAACTATCAAACACTAAAAATAAGGATAGTATAAATAAATTGGACAAGGTAGTAAGAACTGCAATAGCAAAAGGATTGAAAGGGATAGCCATTACTGAACATGAATGGTTAGGAGGACATCTAGCTATTGAAAAATACAAGAAAGCAAATGAATTAAATGGATTTAAAATAATGCTAGGGAATGAAATCTATCTAATTAACGATAAAGAAACTCCTAGACATTTCCACTTTATATTGGTAGCTAAGGATGAAATTGGTCATAGACAACTTAGGAGACTGAGTACAAAAGCTTGGGTAGAAGGTTGGCAAGATGGATTCCAGTTTAGAAATTCAACTTATAAATCATTCTTAGAAGAGGTTGTTAATGAGGATAAAGGACATCTTATAGCTTCAACAGCTTGTTTAGGAAGTGAAATAGCTTATCATATACTTAATGGAGATATATATAAAGCTAAAGAGTTTATAAAATGGTGTCAAGGATTGTTTGGAGATGATTTCTACTTAGAGTTACAACCTAACTTTGAAGGAGAACAAACAAGAGTCAATGAAGTGATATTACAATTAGCTAGAGAACTTAATATAAATTATGTAATCACTACTGATGCTCATTATCCAACAAAAGAAGATGCTAAATCACATGAACAGTTTTTAAAGAGTAGAAATGCAGAAAGAGAGGTTGCTAGTTTCTATGCTACAACTTACTTAATGAGTGAAGAAGAGTTATTAGAGTTCTTCCCACAAACAATTATAGATGAAGCAAATAGGACAAGCCAAGAAATAGCAGATAAGGTACAAGAATTTAGTCTAATGAGAAAACAAGTAATGCCACCTGCTAAGATTCCAACAACATATAATTTAGCTCATAAGCTATTTAATAGAGGGATTCAGTTAAATACAGAATATATACAAAAGTTCTTCAATAGTGATTATGAAGTAGACAAGTATTACTTAACACTGTTAGAGGAAGGGTTTAACAGATTAAAAATTGAAATGACAGAAGAGAGAGTATTAAGAGTAGAAGCAGAGTTGAAAGAAATATGGTTAACTTCTGATATATTAGAAGATAGAGTTTCTCAATATTTTGTAGTTATGAAAGACTTGATAGATGAGATATGGAAAGTTTCCATAGTTGCTCCAGGAAGAGGTTCAGCTCCTTGTTACTACACTAACTATTTATTAGATATAACTCAAGTTGATGCAATTAAATATAATTTACCACTTGGTAGATTCTTATCAGCTAAAAGAGCTTCAATGCCAGATAAACTTAATCTTGTCTGGGTAGCATAGTAATATGTTACAAGAAACTTCGTGAACCTATTTGTTATAGGGTGTGCAACTTACGTTTAGGATTACTAGGCAATGAGTAATAGAAGTTGTGCTAACAGGAAAACTCCTATTGGACAATCCTGTGCCAAGCTTAATTGAAGGTGCAGAGACTAAATGTAGGGTAACTATTAACACGTTACTCGAAGTGCGAAGCCCCTAGCACGTAATGGTGAGGGTGAAGATATAGTCCAAGCCCATTTATGGGTATGATAGATTCTGACTTCCAGTCATCTTTAACAGAAGAAATATTTGAAATAATTAGAGAAGCTTATGGTAGAGAGCGTACTTGCAATATAGGTACTCTTACGACACAAGCAACTAGGTCGACTATAATAGATGTAGCAGCAAGTTATGGAATTAGTAGAGATATAGCTTCACTAGTTGCTAATGCTTTTCCTAAAGAGAATAATGTAGAATATACAATGTATGAAGCTTTCTATGGTAAAGGAGATAATCCACCAAGTAGTCATTTTAAAGAAACTATAATAGAAGTATTTGGTTTAGAAACAGAAGAAGAGTTTGAAGAAGTAAAAAACTGTATGCTTGATATTAGAGGTTTAGTTAGTAATAGAAGTAGTCATTCCGCAGGAATTATAATGTTCCCTAAAGAATGTTGGGAGTATACACCATTAATGAGAACCCCAACTGGAACAGTAGCTAGTCAATATACGATGGAAGATGTAGAACTAGTTGGTGGAGTTAAGTATGACATTTTAAAAACAGAGCTACCTGACCTTATGAGAGCAGTTATAAATTTATTATTAGAGAATAAAAAAATAGAATGGAAAGGTAGTTTGAGAGAAACATATCAGTTTTATTTTCATCCAGATAAATTAGAATATAACGACCCTAAGTTATATGAATTATTCTATAAGGGTGAAGTTGTTAACTGTTTCCAGTTTTCCTCGACATTTGGCGAGAGTATATTAAAAAAGTTAAACGCTAGAAACTTTGATGAGTTATGTGCTGCTAATATGCTTATGAGGATTAAAGCAGAAGAGGGGGAACAACCTATTGATAAATATATTAGGTTCAGAGATAATAACAACCTCTGGGAAGAGGAAATGGACAAGCTTAATATTAAAGAAGGAGAGAGAAAGGTTCTTAGAGATATAATTAGCTATTCTTACGGTGTATGCACTTCTCAGGAAGATATAATGACTATAATAAGTGCAGTAGCTAATTATGATGAGACAGAAGCTAATAAGTTCAGAAAATTAGTAGCTAAACAAAAGAAAGAATATCTTGAAACAACTGAGTATGAGAAGTATATTGAAAAAGGATTAGAATTTGGTAGAACAAGAGAGTTCTTAGATTATGTATGGGAATATCAATTCAGACCTTCATTTGATTATTCATTCTCAAAACCACATACCGTAGCCTATACTCTGTGTTCAATGATAGAAGCTTATGTGTGTTATAAGTTTGGTACAATATGGTGGAAAACTGCGTGTTTAACAGTAGATGCAGGAATAACAGAAAGTGGTATAGCTACAACAGATTTTGGTAAAATAGCAATAGCTGCAACTAACTTAAAAGAAGCGATATTACCTCCACACATCAATGAGTCAAAAGTAGGATTTACTCCAAGCTCTGATGGAAAAAGTATTAGATATTCGCTTAAAGGGATAATGGGATTATCTAAAAATGATATTCCAATAATACTAGAACACCAACCATATACAGATGTAAAAGACTTTGTTACAAGAACTAAGTTAAGTTTAAAGAAATGTATTGCTATTGCTAAGAGTGGAGCGTTTGATTGCTTTGGAGATAGAAAAAAATGTTTAATGGAAGTAGTTAGACTATTAACACCTCAAGTTAAGAGTGTGGGGATTTCGCAACTGAATGAACTGCTAAAACTTACTAAAATAGACAACCATTTTAAAGCAATTCAACTTTATAGAATTAAACAAATGTGTCTTAGTAAGAAGAAAAAGAAACTTGAGAGCCAAACAATTGTTAAAATGGCTAAGTATATTGATGAAAATCACGTAGGAATTAGCTATGATTTTGATGACAAGGGTCAATTAGTGATAGAAGAAAAGAGTTTTGAAAAAGTGTATGATTCTTATATTGAACCACTAAAATTAGAACTAAAAGATGAGAAGTATTTACAACTAATCAACAGAGCAAGACTCAATAATACTTGGAGAGAAGAATGTCTAGGAACAACTGCTAGATGGGAGATGCAATCATTAAATATGTACTTTGGGGATAATGAAATAGATAGTATCCCATTCCACAAATACTTCAGTATAAAGAGATTTAGTGAGATGACTGTTAAGCCAGAAGGCAAGTATAAGAAAACTAAAAATGGCAACATAATATTTATACCAGTAACAACTCATATGGCTGGTGTAGTTATTAACAAGAATATAGATAAAGGTTTGATTACACTACTAACTTCTGATGGGGTAGTAACAACTAGAATACCTAGAAGTAAGATAAAATACTATGATGAGAATGAGTTTGAAATAATCAATGGTGCTAAGAAGATAAAGACTAGAGGTTGGTTTGAGAAGGGCACTATATTGGTTGTAGAAGGGTTTAGAGATGGAGATATGTTTATAAATAGAAAGTCTTATAGCAGTAATCATTCAGTAGTTAAGGTTTTAAAATACACACAAGAGGATTGTGAGCTACAAACAGAAAAGTTTAAATAAATTGAAAAAGGAGTAGACAAGCTCCTTTTTTTAATGTATAATAAATATATAATAAAAAATAAAGGAGAGAGTATTATGAAAAAATATGAATTATTAGAAAGAGAAGAAAATGGGCTATGCAGAGTAAGAGCATTAAAAGATTTTGGAAATGTTAAAAAAGGTGATATTGGAGGATATATAGAAAAAATGGAGAATTTATCTCAATGCGGAAATGCTTGGGTTTATGGAGAAGCTAAGGTTTATGGTAATGCCGAGGTTTCTGGAAATTCTGAGGTTTATGAAAATGCTAAGGTTTATGGAAATGCCGAGGTTTATGAAAATGCTAAGGTTTATGGAAATGCTAGGGTTAGTGGAAAAGCTTGGGTTTATGGTGATGCCAGTGTTTGTGGAGAATCTTGGGTTTCTAGAGAAGTTTATATTGATAGTGGTAAAATAACTGGTAGAATTTGTAAAGAATATGAGTCTGTCTTATTTATTCAAACCCCAACTAGATTAATTACTATATATAAAGACTTAAAAGGGGTCCAAAGATGTAACATAGGTTGCCAAAATGGAATGACATTAGAACAACTAGAACAAAGAATACAAGAAGATGGTGGAATGGAGCCACATAGACAGCAATATATAGATTTAATGAAACAAATAAGATTATAAAAACTGAATAATATGTATAATATAAAATGCACATTTTATTAGTGGTTCTGAGTGAGAAAAACGGAGTATTTGGGAGTATGAGCGAGTATTCGAGAGCAAATATAACGTAAATTCAAAAATTCAAGATTAATTGCTATTTTGTGCATTTTTTCCTATAATAGTGTATAAATATTAATCAAGGAGGAATAAATATGAATAAAGATTGGAATGTGCCTTTAACAACTCAAGATAAGTATATTGGAGATAATAAGTTCCCATATAAGTTCTATGTATCAATCGTGCTAAACAGTAAGCATAATATTGGAGAGGACCATAGGTTTATATATTTGAGTGATTTAAAGGATAATAAGGATAATATATGTGATGAGCTAGGAATAAAGAAAAGCACCTTCTACTCAAGTCTAAACAGATTAAAAGAAGAAGCAGAGTTAGTAAAAGCTATTAAAGTAGGAGAAGAAATAGTCTTAAAACTATATCATAAAGATAAGTACGGTAGGTCGTTTGTTACTATTCCATATTCTAAGCTAAGAAAAATGGCTGATGTAAATAGTAAGATACTGATTAAAACTTATATTGTTTTAAAATACTCTATCAAGAAAAATGAAACGAAGAGGGTTACTAATGAGTGGTTAAGTAAAAAGATTGGAATTTCTAATACAAGCAAGAGATTGATAAGGAACTGCTTAGATGAGTTAAAGGAAAAAGGTTATATAGATTACTGGGCTAGAAAAGAAAGAGATGAAAACGGTGAGTGGATTACGTATAGAGCTATCACAATGTTAGATTGATTATAGGGGGCGAAATGCCCTCTTTTTCTATAAGGACAAATTATACATCCTCTGGACAAAAAGGAGAATCCTCTAGGTATACTACTTAAAAATAAACTTTCCAATTTTATGCCTTTTCAGTCCAATTCTGTGCCTTTTCAGTCCAATTTTATGCCTTCTTAGTCCAATAATATGCCCCTTAAATAGATAGATAATATATATAGATAACATAGATAGATAACATAGATAGATAAAGCAGCAAAAACAAGTATGTTTTAGCTAAAAATTTTTCTTTAAACAATATATAAATAAGTGTTGACTTTATATGAGACAAGCATTATAATAAGTATATAAGGTAAAGAAAGGGGAGATAGTAATGAAGACATTAGGAAGAATAGTTATATCAGTGTTATTGGTAGTAACTTTTTTAAAAACTTCAACAAGCTTTGGTTTAGAGTTAGTATTCTATATGATATTAGCTAGTATATTATTAAGTATAACTTTTTGTACAATGAAATAGGACAAGCAATAATAAATAAAAAGGGGATAGAGAAATGAATTATAATGAGAAATTAAATCAAGAGATTTTAGCAGAGATAAACAGAGGGGATATAACAAGAGGTAGAGAGTTAGTAGAGAACAACACAATGTTAATATATAAGGTATGTAATAAATATGGTTATAAGTTTGAATCTACACTATATGAGATAGATGATTTATTCGGATACTGTTGTTTAAAGATATTAAAAGCTATTGAGAACTCTGTTAAAAGAGAGGTAGAATTTGATATTAAAACACTTATAGGAGGCACTACTCATTTTGCTTGTAAGAGATTCTTTACAGAATATGATATTAAAGGTGGTAGATTATCTGCTGGTACTTTATTATCTGTTGAGATAGCTAAGTACAGATTATTGGTGAATGATAATCCCCATATAACAGATGAAGAAGCAATGAAGGAGTTAGGAGTAGGGATAAGAAAGTTAAACAATATGAAGAGTGCTATACACTCTAGTATGAGTATTAATGCTCCAATAAGCGTTAGTGGAAAAGAAATTGAATTAGGTTCAGTATTAGAAGATAAGCAAAGTTATTTCAATTTTAATGATAATACCCATATAATATTTGAATCTCTGGATGTGTTAAACGAAAAAGAAAGACAAGTAATAGAGTTGTTCTATCTTAAAGGGTATACTCAAGATGAGACAGCAGAAGCTATGGGTATAAAGAGAGGATATGTTAATAGGCTTAGTGGTATAGCTAGAACAAAGATGTTGAGATGGTTTAAGATGAAAAACATAAAGTTTATAGATTTAGTTTAGAGGGGGACAACCTCTCTTTTTTGTTGTTGATTTTTATATGTTATTATATAATACCCCAGCAATGTACAATCAATTTTAAATACTAGTGAAAAATTATTTTTTTTAATGTGTGCCTAGAACAAATACCCCCCCATCAAAATCAAAAACTCAAAATTTTTTGGCTTTTTTTTTGGAAAAACCCTATATAGCAGTTTTCAAAAAAGTTTTTTGATTCTAGAAAAAATTCTAGTTTTTGTTGAAAAAGTTCTGAAAATATTTTTGTTTTTCCTCCAAAAAAATTTGAAAAAAGTTGAAGAAAAAATTTGAAAAAACCTAGGAAAAATTCAGAAAAAAATTGAAAATTCCCATCAAATTTCAGAGAAAAAAAATTTTGAAATTCAGTTGAAAAAACCAAGTAGAAGTTTTGAAAAAAGTTGAAAGAAAAAAACTTTTGAAATTCTGATTAAAAGTTTGAAAATTCCCCTAGAAAAAAAGTTTGAAAAAATTATTTTGATTGAAAAAAGTTTTGGATAACAAAAAAACCTAGAAATTTTGTTCTAAGTTTTTGAAAAATTTTTTGAAGTTTTTGAGAAGAAGTTTTTGAAGTTTGCTCCCCCTCCCCACCATATGGCACTACAACGACTCTGCTCTACACACGTACACGCGCACGTACGCGCGAGTTTTGTGAGTCTCCCAAGCTTTCTGTAAAACTCGGTGGAAGATTTTTTTGATTTTTTTACAACAAGTCTAACCTTATATTATATCACAAACACCCCCACGTTGTCAACCCCTTTTTTCACATTTTTTCAGAATTTTTTTTATTTTTTTGAAAAATACCTCTAAAGCTAGTAATAACTCCATTTTAGAGGGTAGATTATTTTAATTATCTGCTACAGAAGTGCTGCAGAAGTGCTACTTTCCTTTTCATTCTTATTTATATCTATATTAAAGCGTTGTGTTTCTGCTATGTTTTAATAATATACTTGTCTATCGATAGACTACTACCCCTTTTTGCTAAATAATTAAACTAATCTATTGATAGACTATTATTAGTGATAAATTATTATAGTTTTAATTCCATGTCTCCACATGATTTTTTATTTTTGATATGAGCAGATCCGGAATATTTTTGTGCTGCTACTATATCGCTACAAGCTTTTAAAAGGTTAAAACATTGATTTTATTTTCGCTATATAAAGGAAGTTATTTTTTATATATAAAGGAAGGAAAAGTTTTTTCAATTATTTTTGTAAAAAGTATTGCAATTAGTATATAGATAGTCTATAATAATAAATGTAGCAAGGGACGAAACAAGAAACACTCAATAAGAAGTAGAAACAATGTTTCCAAACAAATTACAAAAAACTTTTAAAAATAGTCTTGACTTAGACTAAAAGAAATGTTACAATATAATCAAGGGTTGAGGGGAAACACTCAATAAGAAGTAGAAACAACTTTAACTCTTACAAAAACAAATTAAAATGAAAAGAGGGTTTAACAATGAAAAAAGTAAGAGAATATCAAATTAACAATATGTTTAAAGAAGAGATGATAACAATAGAAGGGTTTAAAGCTGGTGATAAAATAAAGGTAGTTTGTTCAAGTGATAGCTTTAGAAGACAAAAGATAGGAAAGATATATACTGTGGTTGGAGGTATAAAAAAAGATAATAGAAAATACATTCAAATTAAAGAAAGTGAAACTTTATGGAGGTTAGAGGAGATAGAAAAGGTAATAGAAAACAAGAAACTAGAGGGAAGAGGCACAAGAAAAAATATAACTAAAGCATTTAAAGAAATGTTACAAGGTGAAAAAATCATATTAATAGGAAATGAAGACAACGGGATTTTAATGACTAAAGATAAGTTTGATGAAATGAAAATAGAAATAATGTTTGATAATGGTTATTCAAGTGACTGTCCAATTTTTTACGAAACTTCTTATAGTTGGGGCTATGATTATCCACACTTAACAACAAAGAAGTGGAAAAACTACATTGAAAGAAGTTGGTTCAAAGATATGGTTGAAGAAATAAATTCAAAAAACTTTTAAAAATAGTCTTGACATAGACTAAAAGAAATGTTATACTAAAAGAGTAGTAAGGGGGCTACACTAAAAACCCCTAATAATTTAAAGGCGTTCAAGGGAACGGAAAGAGGTATAAAGATGAATATATTACAATTAAAAAGAGATTTAGGATTAAATGAAGTTCAAAGAGGTTTAGTTAATGTATGTGACTTCTTAGAAAAAGTTGATAACTACGAAATAATGGATTTAGATTTACCTTACACAAAAAACGAAATACTTGAAATGAGATTAGAAGAGGGTAGCGATTTAGGGATTGACGTTGAAAATGAGATAGAGTTAATAAGAATTGAAATGCAAGAAAGTGGGTGCGATATTGAAGAGATAGAACAAACTATCAACAATATTGGAACAATATCGGAACTTGAGGAACAATTGAGCTTATGGAATTTAACAACTAGAGATTTAGATATGAGCATTGATGATATATTAGACTATGACACAAAAGAGAACGAAGACAAAGAAGAGTATATTAACTACCTTGAGGAAACAGGGTTAATTAGTGAAGTTGAAGGGCACAATACTTATAATTGGGCTAGTAATTTAAGCAATGAAATTCAATTTACAGTTTATGAAAAAGAGACATATGGGGTTGTAGTAGCTTTTAGAGTACATTTATTTGGAGATGTTAGGGCGAACTATTCTGATATAATGTTAATTGAGTTAGATACTAAAGAAAGTTTTTTTGAGTTGTTAGGTGAAACAACAACTAGTTTCGAAATTGAAGTAGAAGGGGAAACGTATAGAGTAAGCACCGACGGACTATGTGAAGGTGGTATGTACTATATTGACGGTATAGAAAGAGAGGTATATATAAGCGATATTGAAGGCGATACAGAAATAATTGATATAATAAAAGAATACACAAATTAATTTTACTTAGTACACTTTAATTAGTGTACTAGAATAAGATTAATTATCTTAAAATAATAATAAGAGGTGTAAAGAAATGAACAGAACAAATAGTAAAATAGTGATAGAAAAGGTAAGAGGGCATATATTGGACTTATTAGACGATAGAGGCTTACAAGGTGTTAGGGAAGAGATAGAAAGCATTAAAGACGGTAGAAGAATAGTATACGATATACAAGCGTGTAAACATTGGATAGAGGGAGGTAGCTTATTAATATATAACTATGATATGACACAATTTTTAAAAGAGTTAGATTTATTTAAGTGTAACAATATTGAAGAACCTTTTGACCTATATGTTTATCTTTGTAGCAGGGAACTTTGTAAGATGATAGAAGGGGTTTAAATTTTACTTAGCTTACTTTAATTAGTAAGCTAGAATAAGATTTAAAAATCTAATAATTAAAAAAAGGTGGTTTTAACAATGAAACAAAATAATGAATTAAAAGCAAAGGAATTATTCTACAACTTTAAAGAAGGGAAAAAGGCTATTGAAAACGAACTTAATTTTAACACGATATTACTAGTTGATGAGATGAGCGTTGAAGTAAGAAAGGTTATAAAGAGAATAGAAAGTAATACAGAATTAAAGTTTAATTGCAATTACGTATATCACCACGAAGGACAAAGGAAAGGAAATTGGGATTATACAGCCGACTCTTTCACTTGCAAAGCTAACAAAGACGGTTCTTTAAAAGTAAGCACATTGGAATTTGATAGAAATAAACATAGTAAATGCAAGACTGTTATAAGCTTTAGACTAGAAAAGGAATTAAGCAAAACAGAACTTTACTTATTACAAAGTCTATTTAGTGAAGTTAAAAATGTGAGTGCAACAAGTTATTTTAAATTTGGTGACGGAAAAGTTAATTTTGATATTATCAAAAAATGGTAGGGCGATAATATGAAGGATATAAGTATTTTAAAGTATGTACAATACTGTAAGGATAGAGGGTTAAAACCTTCTTTCCTTAATAACTTAAAAGAGTTCATAATTATAAGCAATAAGGGGGCGTAATAGTATGTATTATAATATATATTGGAGAATTAAAGGTGAAAAAGAAGTGTGTTATGGTGTGGTTGAAATGAATACAACTTTAATTCATAGAGTAAAAGAAGAGTTTATAACAAACAATCCTTTTGATATAGAAATTATTAAAATTGTAGTAGAATAATTAAAGAGGTAGAACAAATGGTTAAAATAGAAGGTTATAAAGATTATTATATAGACGTGTATGGGATAGTGTATAAAGAACTTAAAGACGGTTTAAGGGTATGTATTCCAACAAACACAAAACAGATAAGACTAGTTAGATTAGATAATACAACAACAAAGAAGACTATTAAACAGCTAATGATTAAGGCATTTGAGTTAAAAGAAGACGTCGTGTATTTAGACGGAAACAGTGATAACAATATGATAGATAATTTAGTAAGTCTGAAAGAGTTAAGAGAAGAGTATATAAATAAAGAGGGTTAACGCCTTCTTTTTTTGTGCATTTAAATCCGGATCCGTTCGTGATTTTTTATTTTTTGATACAAGGGGATCCGGAATATTTTTTATTTTTTTCTTATAAACTATTGACTTTAGCCTAAATATAGCTTATTATTAGTACATAAGATAAATTAAAGCGTTCAAGGGAACGGAAAGAGGTATAAAATGAAAAAGGTAAAAATGGAAAACATAGCAATTGCAATATTTGTAGCAGGTTGGGTATTAATTACTCTTATGAATTTAACAATAGATAAGAAAATAAACAAAGTTGTAACAATCAACAATACTGTAATAGAAGGAGTTGAAAGAGTTCATGTTACAACAACGGATATGAAAAGTGATTTCTTTACAGTTGCTAAACACGATAACATAGAAATTGAAGAAGGGATTGTTAAAGCAACGAGAGAAGACGGGACTGCAACAATAGTAAAAGTAAAAGAAGTAAGATTAATGTTATCAGACGGGACTAGAGATACAGTGTTTAAAAATGGAGGGAAGTAATAATGAAAAAGGTTAGAATGATATGGATATTAGTATTTTGGGTATTGAGCGTTTGGAGCAACGGAAACTTAAATTTTACAACTACTTTAGTCTTAGCGATAATAACAATGTTCCCATTTATGGGCGATATAATTAAGATTACTAAAGCTTTAATGAAGGGGGGATTCTAAAATGAGATTATTAGCTTTTATATTAACTTTTACATTGTTTCCAGTTTTCAATATTAGTAATGTATTAGAATTTAAGTTAAATAAAGATATAATTGAGCTTGACGACAGAATAACAATAGAGGAATTGGAGGAAGAAACGATAAAAGTTACTAATAGAATATTTACAATAAATGAAAACTACATTGAAAAATATGAGGGTGTAGAAGGTGCTGTCGGGTTAGCTTACTTCAACAACAATTATGAAAGTTTCACAATGATAGTTGAAGTATATGACGACTT
Source organism: Clostridium sp. (assembly GCF_051650885.1). GTDB lineage: Bacteria > Bacillota > Clostridia > Clostridiales > Clostridiaceae > Clostridium. The sequence goes on along the minus strand of NZ_JBOFRG010000367.1, from coordinate 1,247 downwards.
ACTTTTTGATTTAGATACTTATTACCACGAATTAGCCCATTGCATTGACTTCTATTTTAATATAAGTAATGAATTTACTAAAACACTTATACATGAGTCTTATAAATTGTTTAAAGAAGAAAATGGACTTGAACACGCTTTATCTGATAATATGGAATACTTTGCAAGTTGGTACGCTAGTTTTAGAATGTATCCTAATCAAACAAAATTACAGTCACAAGCAACTTACAAATACTTAAATGAATATATAAACTTAGATAAATACTTATTAGAATATAATTTAAAGAATATAATAGAATATAACGTGTACTTATAGAAGGTTAATAGCCTTCTTTTTTTGTTTTAAAAACAAAAAGATCCGGAATATTTTTCTTGTTTTATCTCCCTCCAATATACTACATATCTATAACTTAATATTAATCTACTTTAATTCGACGCTTTATATTGGATTATAAGGCGTTCTATTTATGTTAGTATACATATATCATTACTAAATATATAATCGTCTTATATCGTCTTGTATAGCTTTATATAAGTGTAGTGCTGTATAAGTAGTGTTACATATAGAGTATATATAGAGGTAGTATATAGTATATAGCATATATAACGCCCTATATATATGTAGTCTTGTATAGTAGTGTTAGTAGAATAAAGGTGGCATATAAAAGGTAGGGTCAATAATACTGGAGGTAATAAAGGTAAGGGTATAAAAGGTAGGATTAAATAATAATAGATTTAATTTAGGATATTGTATTTATAGTATGTAGTATATAGCTATTGTATATAGCTGTATGGTGGGTAGTGTACTAGGGTATACATAGTAGTATGTATAGTTGTTATGTAGTTATTGTATATATTGTTGTTGTATTAGTTGTTAGTGTTGTATGTATATAGTTGTTATGTAGTTGTTGTATATAGTTGTGTATACTACTCACCACCACACCACCACACCTATACCTATACCTTACACACCTACCTACCCACGCCTCCCCCTCCCTCCCCTCCCCTCCCGTCCCGTCGGTGGTACTATGTAGTTGTTAGTGTTGTTGTATTAGTTGTTATTTATTTATTATTATTATGTTTGTGTGGTTGTTGACTCACTATACTAGCATTGTTATATATATAGTATAACATATGGTATATATGCCACAATATATAGTGTATATAGTATCGAGATACACCCACATATGGTATATGTAAGACCACCCCCCTACTCTTATATAAAAAAATAAAAATTTCCTTACAAT
>NZ_JBOFRG010000366.1:0-1709 GCF_051650885.1 Clostridium sp. | reverse complement strand
TAACAATGGCTTTTTTGAAGCTCCCTTTAGTCTTAGTTTTGCTATTTTAATTGGTATTTTAGGATTTTTAAATGCTTTTTATATCCTTAAAGCGAATAAGTTTAAATTTAAAAATTTAGTATAAACTCTTAGGCTATATTTATGTTATCATAATAATATAAAATCTTAAGAGGTGATACGAATGAAAGATGTAAATGAATATGTTCATATTAAAAACACTGATGATAATGAAGCAATAAACCATGAAATTGAATTAAATCACGAAAAAACTGATTTATTAGGAGATCCTAAAAGAAATAGAGTAAAAGAATATTTTGATAAGATTAATGAAAAAGAACTTTTAAAAGGAAATGATTCTATATATAAAGAAAAAGATGAAAAGAAAACTAGAATTTTAATTCCTAGAACTTCATTAGAATTAAAAAAATTAATTGATGATTTAGCTACTGTATTTGGAAGCTAGTAAATAAAACCATTAAATCAACTTGATTTAATGGTTTTATTTTAATTATTATTTTTCACAATATTCCATAATTGCATTTGCAACTTTCTTAGCATGATTTACTGCATGAACAACAGTTTTAGCTCCTGTAACTACATCTCCTGAAGCAAAAACACCTTCCTTAGTAGTTCTTCCTTCTTCATCAGTTATAACAAGACCCCACTTATTTGTTTGAAGTTCCTTATCTCTTGATGCAATAGTATTTCGTGGCTCTTGGCTTATTGCAATTATTGTTGTATCACATGGAATAAAACTTTCTTCCTCTAACATTTTAGTTTGAATCCTTCCATCAACTTCAACATTTTCAGTTTTTACAACTTTAATTCCATCTTCTAAGATCTCAACTGGTGCTTTAAATAAATCAAACTCTACACCATCTTCTCTTGCTTCTTCTATTTCTTTATTTGTTGCAGTCATTTGAGCAAAGTCTTTTCTATAAACTACATAAACATGCTCTGCCCCACTTCTTTTAGCAACTCTAGCTGCGTCCATGGCAACATTTCCTGCTCCTATAACACAAACAACTTTTCCTACATTATAAACTTCTGGTGCCTTTAAATAATCAATAGCATAATGAACATTTCCTAATGTTTCACCTTTTATATTTAATTTTTTAGCATTCCATACACCAGTTCCAATAAATACAGCCTTATATCCATCTTCAATTAATCTATCTAGTGTTAAAACTGGACCCACCATTATATTAGGTCTAATCTGAACACCTAATTGAACTAACTTATCGCTAATTGAATCAATCATTGAATTTGGTAATCTGTATTCTGGTATTCCATATCTTAAAACTCCACCAATCTTTTCATGAGCTTCAAATATAGTAACCTTATATCCTTTTTGAGCTAATATGAAGGCTATTGTTATACCAGCAGGACCTCCACCAATTATAGCAACACTATCTTTAGTTCTTAATCCTTTTTCAAACTTAACCTTTTCTAAATAATCACCTGAAATCTCTTCTTCAATTTCATAAAAATGAATTGGCTCACCCTTAATTCCTCTTATACAGTTTCCTGCACATTGTTCTTCATGAGGACATACAATTGCACAAACTGCTGATAATGGATTATTCTCAAAAAGAATCTTTCCAGCCTCTTCATTTTTTCCTTCTCTATATAAACTAATTATTTCAGGAATTGGCGTATTTATCGGACACGCTGTCTTACATCTTGGATTTTTGCATAATAAGCATCTA
>NZ_JBOFRG010000365.1:0-7964 GCF_051650885.1 Clostridium sp. | reverse complement strand
ACTACATAACTTATAATCATCTTGGTGATTTCTATTGCCCAAGTTGTGGTTACAAACGTAGTGAACTTACTTACGCTGTTAAAGAAATTATTGATTTAGAGCCTAATAGTTCAGAAGTTTTAATTAATGATGATGTAGTAAAAATTAGTCAAGCAGGGGCTTATAACATTTATAATGGGCTTTGTGCTTATGCTATGGCTAAAGAACTTTCTATGCCAACTGAAGCTATACTAAAATCTCTTAGCAAGCAAGATTCTAGCTTTGGTAGACAAGAAATTATAAACATAGAAGATAAACAAGCTAAAATAATTCTTGTAAAAAATCCAGCAGGTTACAATCAAGCAATTGATACTCTTTGCTTAAATAAAGAGCCTTTCTCATGTCTTTTTATGTTAAATGATAACTATGCTGACGGTAGAGATGTTTCATGGATTTGGGATGTTGACTTTGAAAAACTACATGAACTTCCTATAAATGACGTATTCATTTCTGGAATGAGAATGTACGATATGGCTGTAAGACTTAAAACAGCTGGTTTAGACGAAACTCACTTTAAAATTGAAGCTGATTATGAAAAGCTTACTGAAATGATTAAATCTTCTAAAGATGATAATTTCTATATCTTAGCTACTTATACTGCTATGATAAATTATAGAAAATATCTTCATTCAAAAGGCTATATAGAAAAACTTTGGTAAGGAGAAAATTTTATGGAAATTAATATTAGTCATCTTTATCCAGACCTTTTAAATGTTTATGGTGATGTTGGTAATATCCTTATCCTTAAACAAAGAGCTGAAAGACGTGGAATAAAGGTAAATATAATAAATACCTCTCTTAATGACACTTTTAATCCTGATGAATTTGATATTGTTTTCTTTGGCGGTGGTCAAGATTATGAGCAATCTATCGTTTCAGAAGATTTAAAAACTGCTAAAAGAGAAGGTCTTCAAAAATATGTTGAAGACGGTAAAGTTCTTCTAGCTATTTGTGGAGGATATCAACTACTTGGAAACTATTATAGAGCTCCAAATGGTGAAAAGCTTGAAGGTTTGAAAATCTTAGATATTTATACTGAAGGTGGAGAAACAAGATTTATTGGAAATACAGTAATTTATAATGAGGAATTTAATCAAACATATGTTGGTTTTGAAAACCATTCTGGTAGAACTTTTATAAATGATTTAAAGCCTCTTGGTAAATGTATAGAAGGACATGGTAATAATGGTGAAGATGGATATGAGGGATGTGTTTATAAAAATACTTTCTGTACTTATTTCCATGGTTCATTACTTTCAAAAAACCCTGAACTTGCAGATAAATTTTTAACTCTTGCTTTGGAGAAAAAATATAATAAAGAAATTTCTTTAGAACCTTTAGACGATACATTAGAGTTAAAGGCTAAAGAATATATTATTAATAGATTCAAAGAGAAAAAGTAGATTTTACATCTACTTTTTTTCTTTAAATCTTCTATTTATTACTCTTGTATTTATTAAATATTCTATTTCTTCACTTGAAATTTGGTCTAAAGTTTTAAATTCATAACCTTTATTTTTATATGTATTTATCAACTCTTGTAATGTACTAACTGTACTATCCTTTACATCTGTGTCATGCATAAGTACTACTTCAACTTTGTATTTTCCACAGTTTCTTTTAAAATTATTTTTTAGTCTATTAGCTGATACTACTACAGTTTCTGCATCTCCTGAATCAACATTCCAATCTATATAGTTTATTCCATTTTTATTTAAACTATTTAATATATCAACCTTTGTATCAAACTTTGATACTTCGTTAGTTGCACCACCTGGAAGTCTTACAAAATTAAATTCATAATCTTCTCCTATAACTGCCTTTAAATTATTTTTACAACTATTTAAATCATAAAAGTAGCTTTCTTTATCTTTATAAATTTGTGCGTAATTATGGACATTACAATGAGGATATATTCCCATTCCACTATCCTTTAGCATTTCTAATTTATCTCTATATTTTACTGCATTTTTTCCTACAACAAAAAAACTACCTTTTATCTTATTTTTGTTAAGAATCCATAGAACCCTTTCCGTATTAATACTTGATGGTCCATCATCAAATGTTAGATATACGGTCTTTGTACCTTCGCCTCCTTCCGCTATATCATACTTTCCTACTATAAAAAATATTCCAACTATAAATAATAAACCTAAAATTTTATATCTTTTTTTCAAAAATATCACCCTCTCATCTCTTATTGTGCCTAAAATAATATTTTTTATTAATGTTTTCCTACATTTTTATATATTTTTCATTATTGTTATTCTAGTTTTTAAATGATATACTCAATTTATGTATGTCCCAAAAATAAATATTTAAAGATATGGAGAGATTGCTTTGACGAAAACAAATTTTTTAAACAAAAAAGGGGTACTTCTTAAATTAATCGCATTAATATTCACACTTTCTTTATTTTTACCCTTTTCTCTAGTAGCTTCTGCTGATACACCATCACAGAACCCTACTCCAGTAACAACTTCTACTGAACCAAGTATAACTGCAAAATATGCAATTACTATGGATTTAAAAACTGGTGAAGTTATTTATTCAAAGGATGCGGATAAAAAAGCTTACCCTGCTAGTTTAACAAAGCTTATGACAGCTCTTTTATTTGCAGAAAAAGCAAATAAAAATGACCAAATTCCTTTTACAAAGGAAGCTAGTACGCAACCACCTTATTCATTACATTCAAACTGGCCTGGTGTAACTATCAAAGTTGGACAAACTATGAGTGCTAATGATGTTATGAAAGCTCTTTTAATGTTCTCTGCTAATGATGCGGCTTATATGATAGCTGATTATGTTGCAGGAAACTCTCAAAACTTTGCAAAGCTTATGAATGAAAAAGCAAAAGAATTAGGAATGAAAGATACTCATTTTGTAACTGCAAATGGTCTTCAAGATGTAAACCATTATACAACAGCTTATGATTTAGCTATTCTTTTAAAAGCTGCTTTTAATAATCCATGGGTTAAGGAAGATATGGAGCTTAAAAACGCAAGTATTACTATTGATGGAAAAAGAGTTGACTTAGTTAATAGAAATGAAACCTTAGGTAAAAATGGAAACATTGCTGGTAAAACGGGGACTACAAATGATGCCGGTAATTGTTTAGCTACTGTTTATAATAGAGATGGTAGAGATATTTTAGGAATTGTTCTTTTCTCTAATGATATGCATACACCTGACCATAGATATTCTGATATGGATAAAATTATGGATTATAGTTTTAATGCTAAACCTGAAGTTTTTATGAAACAAGGACAAGCTATTGAAAATAAAACTTTAAGCTACAAGCTTTTTGGATTCTTTGGTCCTACTAAGGAGATTACTGCACCTATTACTGTAGATAATGATATTATGTTATATAACAATGCTTTTAATAAAAAGCATACTGCAATTACATTTGATAACAGCAATGAAAGTGCATGGAAAGCAACTTCAAATGATAGCTTAAACCTAACTCTTACATCAGGACAATTTAAAGAAACTATTAAAGGTTCTTTGGGTATTTCAAAATTTGATATAATTAAAGCTAATATATTAATTTACTTAGGTGTACTTGTTGGTGTTATAATCATCATTTTATTAATTTTATTTATTATAAGAACAATAAATAAGAGACGAAATAGAAGAAGTCGTTACTCTTATTCAAACTATAGACGTAGATATTAAAAAAATAGGATTTGCAAAATTGCAAATCCTATTTTCTTTTTCTTTGTTTATATTTTTTATTCTTATCATTTTTATCTTTTATTTTTCTATCTTTACTCTTAGATTCTACCTTCTTTTCGCCTATTGTAGAAGTTGTTTTCTTCTTTTCTTCAACCTTCTTTTTCATTACAGAATGTCCGAACTTCCCAATAGATTCCTGTGGCATTTCATAATATTCTCCATGGCAATATGTAACAAGATTTCCTTTTTCAAAATGAATCTTTCCTTTTTCATCCATTAATTTTTCATCTATATGAGAACATATAACATCTGCTATTACCAAGTCATGAGTTCCTAATGGAATTATTTTATTTACCTTACATTCAATTGACACTGGACATTCATTTATGTAGCTAGCTTCTATTTCATCACAAGGAACCATAGTAAAATTACATTCTTCTACTTTATCATTTGTTCTTCCACTTCTCACTCCACAGTAATCTACTTTTTTAACTAAATCACTGCTTGGCATGTTAACTACAAAGCTCATATTTTCTTTTATATTTTCATATGATAGTCTTTCTGGTCTAACTGAAATAGATAACATTGGAGGCTTTGTACAAACTGTACCTGCCCAAGCTACTGTAAATATATTATCCTTTCCTTCCTTATCTTTTGTTGATATCATAACTACTGGTACTGGGTTTAAAACCACACTACCTTTAAATTTCTTTTTACTCATCATTTGACTCCCACTCTTTAAATTTTTCTTCATTCATTCCAAGCACTGCTTCTTTTCCATTTCTAACTATAGGTGATTTTATAAGCTTTGGATTTTTTAAAATAATTTCTTCTTTCATTTCAACTGCTCTTATCTTATCTAAGTTAGATTTTTTATAATCCTTTGCACTTGTATTTATTAAATCATTTATTTTTACGCATCTCTTTATATTATTAAGCTCACCTTTTGCAATACCTTTTTCATCTAAATCAATTAATGAATATTTTATTCTTCTTTCCTTAAAATATCTCTCTACTTTTTTTGTTTCAAAACATTTTTTCCTACCGAAAATTTGTATATTCATATATTACCCCTCTAAGCTTTCAATTATATTTTCTATTTCCTTTAAATGCTCTATATAATAATCTGGTTTTGTTTCTTTTAGGCTTTCTACATCTACTTCTGTATAAGAAACACCACAAGTTTTAACACGGGCATTTTTTCCACTTAAAATATCATATGGGCTGTCTCCAACCATCATAGCTTCTTCTTTAAGTATTCCTAATTTTTCTAAAGCATATTCAATAGGTTGTCCACTTGGTTTGTGCTCATTTGTACATTCCGGGCTTACTAATACATCTATATATTCTAATAAACCTGTTACCTTTAAGCCTCTAGTTGCTACATCCCCTTTTTTTGATGTTACTATTCCAATTAAAATATTTTTCTTTTTTAAATATTCTAATAGTTCTTTTGCTCCTATAAAGGCTGTACACAAATCATCATGTATCTCCAATACGAAACTTCTATACTCTTTTATAAGCTCTAGCATCTCTTCATCATTTTGTGAAACTTTAGAAAATGATACTTCTAATGGTCTCCCATAATTTTCTCCTATTTTCTTTTTATCATAATTCAAGTTTAATTTTTCATTGAATATATAATTAAATCCTCGATATACCAATTCATTTGTATCTATCAATGTTCCATCTAAATCAAATAAAACTGCCTTTATCATTCTCTTCCTCCAGTGATATAATTTTCATTAATATAATATCACACTCTTCTGTAATTCTCCTAATTTTTAGTTTGTACATTTTACTCCTTTACTGTATAATTCTCCTTGTTAATATTTAGTTAACATTCAGTCAATTTTATGAATAAGGAGTGTTTTATTTGAAAGTTGTTTTAAATAGAGATTTTTATTTTGATACCTTAAAAGGTTTTTTGATAATTTGTGTTATTGTAGGAAATGTAATTGAATATGCTAATCCTACAAATGTAAATGTACATTTTTTCATATTATTTTTATATATGTTTCATATGCCTCTTTTTACTTTTGTTTCTGGATACTTCTCTAAAAAAAGTAAGAGAACTACTCGTGAAAAGGTGGTTCACACATTGAAAATTTATGTGTTTATACAAATTTTCTATGTGATTTTTACAAACCTTCTTTTAAATGGTAGCTATACTGTAACTCTTGTTTTTCCACAATGGACATTTTGGTATTTATTAACTTTAATGTGGCTTTATATAATTGAAGATTATATAAAAAACAAAAAGCTTTGGCTTATCTGTTCTATCCTTCTTTCTTTATTAATAGGATTTGATACAAGTATAGGCACAACTGGAAGCTTTTCAAGAACATTTTTCTTTCTACCATTTTTTATAGCCGGTCTAATGTTTGAGAAAAAGCATATTGAAATTTTGAAAGCTAAAAGAACTTTACTTTTAATTTCTTCAGTTATAATTTTATGGATTCTTTATACATTTAATTATCTAATTCCTATTGATATGCTTTTTGAATATACCAACTATAAATATTTTACTGACTTTACTCTGTTCCCTTTATGTATTAGAATTTTCCACTATATTGGTGCTTTTATAATTGGTGCTTTTGTATTATCTATTATTCCTAAAAAACGCTATTATATTTCTGAAATAGGGAGAAATTCACTTTATATGTATTTAGTACACGCCTTTACTATTTACATAATTTTCCCAATACTGTACTTTAACACAGTTCCTCAGATAATTTTAGCATCAATAGTTACTGTATTATCTTGTATTTTAACCTCTAAAATACCTGTATATGCTATAAAGTTTTATAAAACTTCAAATATTAAATTAAAAATAGACAATTTAATAAAAAAAGACAAAAAGATATCTTCTTAGATGTCTTTTTTTGTTTAACCAATTCTATTTTTATACATAAAATAAACTAGAATTAATTTTAAAATGAGGATTACAATATGAAAAAAATAATAAAAAAACTTTCTCTTATTTTAAGCTTAGTTTTCTTTGCAATTATCTTAACTAGTTGCGGAAAAACTAATACTGAAACTTCAAAAAAAGAGGTTCGTTTGAATGAAGTAGTTCGTTCAGTCTTTTATGCACCTATGTATGTTGCTATAAATGAAGGCTATTTTGATGAAGAAGGCATTTCTATTGACCTTTCTACAGGACAAGGTGCTGATAAGGTTATGCAAAATGTTCTTTCTAAAAATGCTGATATAGGTTTTTGTGGACCTGAGCAAGTTATATATATTTATAACCAAGGTCGCAGTGATTATCCTGTTCTTTTTGCTCAATTAACACAAAAAGATGGTTCCTTTCTTGTTGCACGTGATGATAAAAATTTCAAATGGGAAGATTTAAAAGGAAAAGAAGTTATAGGCGGTCGCCCTGGTGGTGTTCCTCAAATGTCTCTTGAATATGTTATGAGAGAAAATAATTTAAATCCTAAAACAGATGTTAATTTACTTACAAATTTAGATTTTACAGCAACTGCATCCGCTTTTAAAGCTGGTACTGGTGATTATGTAGCTTTATTTGAGCCAACTGCTTCTATGCTTGAAAAAGAAGGCAATGCAAAAATCGTAGCCTCTATTGGTGAATCTGCTGGAAATATGCCCTATACTTGTTTCTTCTCTACAAATTCTTATATGAAGGAAAATCCCGAAACTATTCAAGGCTTCACAAATGCTATAAAAAAAGGGCAAGATTACTTCCATTCTCATTCTTCAAAAGAAATTGCTGAAAACATTCAAAATTTCTTCCCCGGTACAGATATGGATATCTTAATTTCAGTTATTGATAATTACAAAGAAATTGACGCCTTAGCTAAAGATCCTACAATCTCTGAGGCTGAACTTAATCATCTTATGGATATAATAAAAGAATATGATAAAAACTTAATACAAACTACACCACCTTTTAATGATATCGTAAATAATACTTTTGCTAACAAATCATTAGCACCATAAATTTTATGGAATTTCTTAAGGTACAAAATATACAAAAAAGATATCATTCTAATAAAGGTGAAATTGAAGCTATAAAGGATATTAGCTTCACAGTAAACAGCGGTGAATATATTAGTATACTTGGTCCTTCTGGTTGTGGAAAATCAACCCTTCTAAATATTATGAGTGGTCTTTTAGAAACTTCATCAGGCGAAATTTTTTTAAAAGGACAACCTCTAAAAAATGATTTAAATACTGTGGGATATATGTTTCAAAAAGATCATTTATTTCCTTGGACATCT
>NZ_JBOFRG010000364.1:0-1454 GCF_051650885.1 Clostridium sp. | reverse complement strand
TTCAGTATAATGAGTTTCCCCTGGTATTTTCGGCTCGGGTTTTGTGACCTCCCTTCCATGTTGTACCTCTTCAACTTCTCTTTAAGAATTCACCAAATTTAAAAATGCTTTCTCAATCTCTCCTTCCCCAGCTTTGTCCAGTTCAGTGTTTCCTCTTTGTTCTAGAGAGATACTCTTAAGGGTTTTCTTAAGCACAACAGACTGGATGTTTCCATCAAAGGTAAGTTTGATTCCCAGCTTTTGGATATACTTCTGTAATAAGCCGTTACCACACTGTCTTATGTTACTAGATAAAGACCTCTATTCTTGTTTTAGCTTTGTAAATTAATTTAAGCTAAAAAGTAGGTAGATTGTACTTTCTTAATTTTCAATTCTTTTTAAGTGTGAGAAGATATTGGTTGTTTTTTTTAGGTTGAAATTTCTAAATTTCTTTTATCTTCTTTTCTAATACAAAAAAAATCAGGCTTGTCATGTCTGAACTTAATGTCTGTTAAGATACGCGTGTCCATTCATATTTCCGTATTGTCATTGAATATTACTCCTTGAACAGAGTGGGTTCTTATCTTTCTAGATTTTTTAAAGCCATACTTCTTACATAACAAAATATTTAGACATCTTTTTACCTCGTTGTGTCTTCTCATATAATCAAAGCCCAAACATTCGATCACATTTGGTAGCTAGAAAATCTACAGTCTTTCTATTAGATCTGTAATGAAAACATTGTCCCTCCTGTCCAAAATAGATATTTCTATCTTGAAGAAAACATTAATTTGCGAAAGATCTAGCCTGGTTGTTTCCATTTACCAGCCATGTAGAAGAACCCTTAATATTTAATATTTAATTATCTCTTGCTCTGTTCAGCTTACAGTGTTTTTTTCAAAGTTTAAGCTCCCTGTAGAGCATAGTCTTTTGGGTGACTAAAACTTATAGTTTATATTTGGTCTTAAAGTAGCTAACTATCTGCGAGAGGTTGGTTTTATTTTCCTCCTCTCCTTTGAGTATTGCTGCATGTCTAAGTGAGCTATGTCTAGCTACGTTTAGAAGGTTTTTGTTAAAAAGCATGATTTTACTTCTTTTTTAAACACAAATAAGTCCTCTTCCAAATTCAGTTCATTTAAAATAAAATCTCTTCTTACAGGCTGGCTATAAGTGGATATGATGCTTTTGAAAAACTTCATTTTTTATCCGCTGATTTAAGCTTAAGAAGGTTAAGATGGTAGTTGATGACTGAAATTTTATGTTCGTTGAAGACGAGGCACTAAATATATTTACAGCATTTAACTTTGTCATACAGAGTCGCTAAACGTGACTTATTGTGGAGTAAGGGGGAAAAGGCGCATTTGCTTGTGTAGTACTCAATAACACTCTTGAACTGTACGTACAATTCGTGCACTTTAGATGTAAATCTACTTTTGTAGTCTCTATTTGAATAAAGAATCGTGTTTATATTTGAA
>NZ_JBOFRG010000363.1:0-2025 GCF_051650885.1 Clostridium sp. | reverse complement strand
AATAAATGCTATACTTGGACGAATTAGTAATAATATTTTTTTAAAAAGAGATTTATTTTTAAAATCTATTACCAAAATAACTTCTGCAATAGTAGATACTGCATAAACAGGTAAATATGATAATGTAGCTAAAAGGACTATAAAATTATATGCTCCATTTAATCCTTGGAATAAATTAAGTAATAATAATAAATTAATTAATATAGATCCTATTATTAAAGAAAAATATGGTGTATCATATTTTTTATGTTTTTTAGAAAAGATTTTAGGAAATAAATTAGTATTACCTGCTACTTCAGCAGCTTTTGCAGTTGAAAATAACCACAGTAAAGATGAACCACAAATACTTAATGCAATTGCAATATTAATATATACTAAAAATTTACTACCTAGTACATAACTCATAATTTGAGAAATAGGATCGATACTATTTGCAAGCATTTGTCTTGGCATAGCACCCATAGCTAAAATAGTAATTGCTAAATAAAATACTAGTGCTATAAGTAACGCTATAATTGTACTTAATTTAACATTTCTTTTAGGATTTTTAATTTCTCCTGAAGCAAGTGTTGCTGATTCAATCCCTTCAAATGCCCAAAAAGTAATTGCGGCAGCCATTGGAATGCTTTTTAATCCATGTGTTACTTGAAAAATCGGAGTTATATTTTTTACATCAAAAATTCCAGTTGCTAAAACTATAAATAAAACTAATATAACTAATTTTAAAAGAGCAAGGATTGTTCCAAGTATTCCTACTGATTTTGTTCCACGGATGTTTATATATGTAAATAGCCACAGTAAGCCTGAACAAATTAAGAATCCTAAAATTGGATTATTATTCAAAATAGGAAATGCACCGTTTAAGTATTTTAATATAACAATTAGTAGAGTGGCATTTCCAATCCAACAACCATTCCAATATAACCAGGCAGTCATAAAACCCATTAAGTTTCCAAAACTTTTTCTTGAGTATTCTACAACCCCACCATTAACAGGAATATTAGAACCTAAGTTTGCAAAAGTAAATGCAAGCACTATTGCACCACTTCCGGTTATAATCCATGCTAAGATACTACCAAAGATTCCTGAAACATTAGCTAACTGAGAAGGAATAACAAAAATTCCTGCACCGATGATATTACTAAATACTAATGCAATAGCAAAAATTAGTCCAATTTCTTTTTTATTATTTTTTACGCTCATATAATAAATCTCCTTTTTCATATAGTAAAATTATAGATTGTATTTTATCACTTTAGTTTGATAAAGTAAAATGAATTTTTTTCTATATTTTTTAAATTATAGAATTATGGTAAAATAAATGATAAAATTTAAATATAAATTTGTACTTTTAAAAAGCTACTATCATATAAATAGTATTAAAAAGTTTTTAATTATAGGAGGAATGTATGGGTTTATTTGGAAATTCAAAACAGAAAAAATCAACAAATGAAAACAATATCAGTAATTCTTCAAATGATCTTGTACTTAATTCAAAATTATTAGATGAAAAAATTAATCTATGTGAAAAGATAAGTCTATCATCACTTGAGTATGAATTAGTTAACATCCTTTTAGATAATAAAGATGAAGTAAGTAAAGTGCTTTGGAATATATATCTACCAATTCCTAAAGAAAATTCAATAGTATATAAACACATAGATTGTGTTTTGATTAGAAATGATAAAATATTTATTTTTTGTTATGAAGATTTTAAAAATTGTATTGGATTTAAAGAAGTTAATACAGAACTGTGGGAGTTTGAATATTTCACAGAATTAAAATTACAAAAAAATTTAATAAGTAAAGCAAATGAAACAGCGTATTTTTTATCTAGATTTTTAAATTTGGACAAGAAAATAGAATTATTTATTCCGGTAATTATTTTAGTTGGTGCTAATAGTTCAAAAAATATTTTTTCTACAGACTCTAGACATATTTACTTAAGAGAGAGTCATACAAGATTTTTAACGGAACGAGTTGTTTCTCTTCTTGAAAGCAAAGACAAGGGTATTTTATCAGATA
>NZ_JBOFRG010000362.1:0-1409 GCF_051650885.1 Clostridium sp. | reverse complement strand
AGCTTTATTAATTCAGAGTAGAGTAGTATAATATAAAGGAGCTGATTCAAGTTGGGAAAAAAAGTGAGACTTGCAGGAATTGCATATGAAAGTCTTGTTAATGGACCTGGAATGAGACGTGTATTTTTCTCACAAGGGTGTAAACATAAATGTGATGGATGCTTTAATCCTGATACACATAGTTTTCATGATGGAGAAGAATTAGATATGGATGATTTAATAAAAGATGTACTAGAAAATCCTTTGTTAAAAGGTGTTACTTTTAGTGGTGGAGATCCTTTTGAAAGAGCAGAGGAATTTTCTTATATGGCAAAGGCTTTTAAAAAAGGAAATTTAAATGTATGGGCTTTTACTGGATATACTATAGAAGAAATTTTAGAAATTTCAAAAGAAAGAAATGGATTTAAGGAATTTTTAGAGAGTATTGATGTTCTTATAGATGGTAAATTTGTAAAGGAACTATCAAAAGAAGGACTGAAGTTTAGAGGATCATCAAACCAAAGAATAATAGATGTGAAAGAAACATTAAATAGCAAGAAAATAATATTAATAGATAAATATATGTAAGGAGTGGATGGTAGATGAAATTATCAGTTAGAAGTAAAAAATGTAGAGAATCTAAAGGTGTAATAATTTCTTTATTTGAAGATAAATTAGAAGTTAAAAACCCTACAATAAATAAAATGGTAGAGCATTTAAAGAGTAATGAAAGATTTTTAGGAAAAAAAGGTGAAGTATATAGCTTTACACGTGAGATAGAAGGTTCAATACAAGATGTTGTTCTTTTAGGTCTTGGAAAAGAAGCTGATGCTACATTAGAAGATATTAAAGTTTCAATATCAAAAGCGTATAAAAAAATACAAGAATTAAAAATTAATGATTTAGTAGTAAAAATGATAAAGTCAGAAAAGTTTAAAGTAACAGAATTAGCACAAGCTATGACAGTAGCATTATTGTTAACTGATTATAAATTTGATAAATATAAGTCAGATAGAAAAGAAGAGGAAGAAGTTCAAGTTTCATTCTCAGGATGTGCTATAAAATCTGAAGGTGATGAAGCAGTTTTAGCAGCAGTTAAAGAGGGAGAAGATATAGCGGATGGGATTATAATTGCTAGAAATTTAGTTAATGAACCTGCAAATGTTATGTATCCAAAAGTTTTAGCTAAAGAAGTTTTAAACTTAGGAAAAGAGTATGGATTCCAAGTTGAAGTTTTTGAAAAAGATAAAATAGAAGAGTTTGGAATGGAAGCATTCTTAGCTGTTGCAAAAGGTTCAAAGAAAAAGCCAAGATTAATAGTTATGAGATACTTTGGAGATGCTGATAACAGAGAAAAAACTATTGGATTAGTAGGAAAAGGGTTAACTTTTGATACAGGTGGATATTCGTTAAAACCATCAGCTAGTATG
>NZ_JBOFRG010000361.1:0-1337 GCF_051650885.1 Clostridium sp. | reverse complement strand
AAAATCTTCTGCTAATGCTCTAAAACCAATCTTACAAGTATTAGGGATATCTGTATTCATACAAAGCCATGCACTAGCTAAATAATATCTATTTTTTAAAACATCTACCTCTTCAAAAAATATAATAATGTTAGGATTTCCTCCATTTATACTTATATAAGAGCTCGTTTCATCAAATGTTGTATGATTAGAAAGACTAAACCATTGCCTTGTTTGAATATTTTTCATAAAAAAATCATCAACCCCTTGGCTAATCCCTCCTGGAAGATAAGTAAAGCCTGAAGTCATAGAGTCTTGATATGGATAACTTGGCGGAACTGTATTTGCAGGTGTTCCATTTGGAAGAGTTCCAAAAATCCCATTTCCAGCTTTCTTTAATATATTTTTGTCTATAATAACTCCACTTGGAATAGACAGTGGTGTATTTTTTATTGTGCTATCTAAAAAGTCTTTTCCTGTTAAATTTGCATTTGCAATACTTACTAACAAAGTGTTTGGACTTAATGAATCTACAACATTTGTATTTGCAATTGGTGTAGTTATTTTACTATATTCTGGGTCTGCTGGTACTGGTTCTGTCATTACAGTTGCATTAGAAAAATCTGCTACACTTCCTGCTACAGCTACACTTTTTCCACACTCTATTATTTTATAATCTCCTACATCTACATTTATAAAAGAATATTCTCCATTTGAACCTGTTCTTGTATACATTCCCTTTCCATCACTTACTCTAAAAAGACATATCGGTACATCAACAATAGGTGTAAATCCACCTGGTGCCCCAAATCTTGTTCCTGCATGCCTTAAATTTCCACCTACACTTACCATTATTTTAACCTCTCCTTTTTTTAATCCTCTATTAGTTTATGTAGGTCCCTTTACCTTTGCTATTAGTACTATTACGGTACGCAAAAAAACTAGCAAGCTTTTAAACTTACTAGTTTTTCTTTTTAATCATTTTCCACTTCTAAACCTTTGAAAAATATTTTTAAATCATTTTCATTTTTAAAAGCATCCATCGGTATCATAAGCATTGGCGAATTATCTTTTTTAATCATAAATATATGATTTCCTTTTTTTATAACTCTAAATATATTTTCTACTTTAAACGTTGAGGTTTTCTTTTTATCTTCTAAATTTTGAACAAAAAAATCCTTTTCTCTTCTTCTCACCTCTTTTTTCTGAATATAAGCTGGATTCTTTTCTACCATTTTACTTAAACTTTTCCTAAAAGTTTTTCTCTTGAAAACTGTAACTCTTATCCAAATAAATATATTACATACTATAAGAACAAATATTAAAAGTCTATTTGTTTCTTCAAGACCACCATATCT
>NZ_JBOFRG010000360.1:0-1516 GCF_051650885.1 Clostridium sp. | reverse complement strand
CTACCATCACTTTTCTCAATTACTCCAAGGTATTTATATCCCTCATGAGATTCGAGCAGCTTGGCATCCCCACTGCATAAAGATGATTTTGTTGCAGATTTCTCTACATTCATCTCCAGACCGACTACCTCGAAGAATTTCTTGGTTTCATCAGTCATTGCTTTGAGGGTATCCTCTGACTTAGCAATTAATTTTAAATCATCTATAAACAATAGGTGATTGCATGTGTAGTTGAGGTCTCCAGTTTCGACACTTACCTTTGGGTATAACCCATTTAATCGCTTGCTCAATGGGTCCATACATATGACAAAAAGCAGTGGCGATAGGCTGTCACCCTGGAGGATTCCTCTTTTAACTTGCTTATTCATAATTACCGTGTTTGAGGATCTTATCTCCAGATTCCATCTAGAGATTATGCTCTTAATGAAATCTGAGATCCAGGCTGGTAATCCTAAGCTTTCTACACATGAAACTGAGTATTTGTGTGTAACTGAATCTAAAGCCTTTTTAACATCAATCCAGGTAGTTTTTAAGTCGTACCTGTTTGCTTTGTTAAGCATGATGTTGGTCAAGGCTTGTTCCTTGGCTCCCAGGACCCGTCGTACTGTTCCCATCTGATTTTCAGATAGTACCTTCCTTTGTTAAACAATCAATTGAATAATTGATGTAGCACATTTGGTGGTTAGTTTGTACAGGTTAGACATGCAGGTGAAGGGTCTAAAATCTTTTCCTGACTTAGGCGTTCCTTTAGGGATTAAATGTGTAATCCCTTTGTAAAACCACTTGTCTTGAGCATCACTGGCAAGGCAGATATTTCTGATTACCTTGTAGATCTCCGGATGGAGACTACTGATGCTTTTTATAAAAAAGTTAAAGACACCATCAGGCCCTGCAGCCTTCCAGTTGGGTAGCCACTTGATAATTTCACAGAATTCAATTTTTTTCGGAAAGCATGTTTCTTCCTTTTCACCTGGTGTGTGGTTGAGTACATACTCATTTAATTTAAGATGACTATTGGGGCAGTCATCTTCTTCCCACATTTTAGACCAGGTGTCTTTTATTTCCTCAAGGAAAACGTTATGTTCAAGTGCCTCCTCAGAAGAGAGATCCCTGTAGAATCTTCCTCTATAGAGCTCGAACTTGTCGTTCTCCTTTCGGAAAGCTTTTCTCTTTTCATGTTTTCTTATTTTGTCACTATAGATGACAGTCCTTTCTTTAAGGTGAGAAATGACAGTTTCTCGATCTTTTGGCTTGTCAAGAATGAGACCATAAGTTCTCATCAACCTTCTTGCTGCTCTAAGATCTTCTCCTTTAAGGTGGTTGCTGTCATCTTTATATCTGGCTAGCAGCTCGATACTTGCATTTATGGTTAGTATCTTGTTATTGATACTTTTTAACCAAACACCTTTTGCTTTCTCTTTTTCTGTCACCAATTGATATGTGACCTGGACAGACTGGAGAATCCTAGTGATATCCGTCATGTTCCATACAGGGTGGGTCTTCACCAAATCTCTAA
>NZ_JBOFRG010000359.1:0-64388 GCF_051650885.1 Clostridium sp. | reverse complement strand
AAACAATTCTCGTATATTCATTTTTACCCCCTTTTTTTCATAAAAAAAATACCCTAAGGATGTTTTCCCTAAGATATCGCTCTTTTATCTTAAATAAACTTCCTTATCCTCTCTGTTTAAGCACCACATATACTAATATTTCTAAATAAGAAATACTTTATATAGGTTGCTGGGTTTCATAGGGCCAGTCCCTCCACCACTCTTGATAAGTTCTTTTTACTTATTATACTATATAAACCTTTTTTTGTAAAACAATTGCAAAAAAAAATATCTTAGAAGATATTCTACTAAGATATTTTTAAAAATGATTATAAAATAATAATATTATAGATACGATACTACACATTATACTTATTCCAACTATACAACTTACCGTTTGTCTTGGTGTAAAACCTTTAGCTTCTAATCTAAAATGTATTTGACTCCTATCTGCTTCATACACAGCTTTCCCTTCGCTATATCTTTTTATAATTACGAATAAATTGTCAAATATAGGAACCGCTAGTGCTAATATAGGTAATAAAATACTTAAGACCGTAGCTTGTTTGAATGCACCATCTAATGCAATTATACTTAATATAAATCCTAAGAAATTTGCTCCTGAATCTCCCATAAATATTTTTGCGGGATGTACATTAAATATTAAGAATCCTGCAAGTACTCCTGCCATAATTGATGATACACTTGCTGAATCAACTTGCCCAAGTATTATTGCTGCAACAAAAAATGTTATAGTTGATACTAAAGAAATTCCACCTGCAAGTCCATCCATTCCATCTGACCAGTTTATAACCGTGGTTACTCCAAATATCCATGTTATACTTAATATTAATTGAAGAGTATGATTTAAAAGTATATACTCCCCTGTAAAAGGATTTGTAAACCCCGTAAATGCAACTCCTGCTTTATACACAAGATATGCTGCTAATATCTGGATTATAAGTCTTGGTGTAATTTTAAATTCTTTTCCTTTTGATTTATAATAGTCGTCTACAAGACCTATTAATAAAATCATTGTTGACCCTATAAATATATAAATCTTTTTTTCCGTTATCTCACCTGCCAAAAAATATACTAGAAAAAAACCTATATACATAGAAAGTCCACCGCAAAGTGGTGTTATCTTCTTATGCTTTTTTCTTTTAGTTGGTTTATCTGTAAATTTTATTTTATATGATATTTTTATTAGAATAGGCGTAACTATAACAGTTATAGCTAGTGCACATATAAACTCTATTAAATAATCCATAATATTCTCCTTAGCAATTTATGTATTTCCATATAGATTATTAACTACTACCCTCGATTATACTATTATTATCCCATCATATCAATTATTTATCCTGAATATTAATTAACTCTTAATTAATACATTATCTAATTGTATCCAATAATTCTAAATTTCACTCTACTTTTTCAGTTAAAAACAGAATATAATTTCATTAAAAAATGACCTCTACTGCATTGTAAAGGTCACTTTTTCCATTTTACATTTCTATAAAATTATCCTCTTTGCTCAATCATGCTCTTAACCTTCATAAGTCTAGTTAAAGCACTTCTTTCATTTTCATCAAGCTTCATTCTAATATATTTTATAGTTTCTTGTAATTGTGGTATTGTCATGTATTCAAGAGCGTTAACTCTTCTTCTTGTCTTTTCTATTTCATCTGCCATAAGTTGACATGACTTCTCTACTTCTGCTAATTCTAAAAGCTTTGGAACTATTCCATATAACTTAGTTAAGGCATCATCTAGTTCCGATGAAGTATTTGCAAATCCATAAGGGAATATGCTTCCTTCATCACCTTCTAACTGTCTTTTAAAGTTCATAACAGGAACGTTAACACTCATTATATTCTTTTGGCCAACTTCCACTGTTATATGCTCTTTTGGATAAGCAATTGCTTCCTCTAGAAACTCCGAACTCATAACTGCTCTAGCCATAACAAAATCTTTTAAAGACCCTTGAAGTTCTTTTTCAACTTCTGCTCTTATTGTGTTGTTATATTTAACTAGATTGATGAATTGTCTCATTAACTCATCCTGCTTATCCTTTAAAAGTTTGTGCCCTCTAGTTGCTGTAGTTAATCTTTTCTTTAGCTTAGAAAGCTCCATTCTTGTAGGATTAACATTTAATCTTGCCATAGATTACTCTTCCTCTCTTGGCATATATTTCTCTAAATATTCATCTCTGATTCTCTTAAGCTCAGTTTTAGGAAGAAGCTTAAGTAAATCCCATCCTGTTTTTAAAGTTTCTTCTATACTTCTATTTGTAGTAAACCCTTGTGATACATAAGTATTTTCAAAAGCTTCTGCAAATTTAGCGAAGGCTTTATCTGTATCAGATAATGCTGATTCTCCTAAGATAGCTGATAATTCTTTAGCTTGCTTTCCTTGTGCATATGCTGAGAAAAGTTGGTTCATAGTATCTGCATGATCTTCTCTTGTTTTTCCTTTTCCAATACCTTTATCTTTAAGTCTTGAAAGTGAAGGAAGAACATCGATTGGAGGCATTATTCCTTTTTTGTATAATTCTCTTGAAAGAATTATTTGTCCTTCTGTTATATATCCTGTTAAGTCAGGAATTGGATGTGTTTTATCATCCTCTGGCATTGTAAGTATTGGAATTTGAGTGATTGACCCTTCTCTTCCTCTAAGTCTTCCTGCTCTTTCATATAATGTTGAAAGGTCAGTATATAGGTAACCTGGGTATCCTCTTCTTCCTGGAACTTCTTTTCTAGCTGCTGATACTTCTCTTAAAGCCTCTGCATAGTTTGTTATATCAGTTAAGATAACAAGTACGTGCATTCCTTTTTCGTAAGCTAAGAATTCAGCAGTAGTTAATGCCATTCTTGGAGTAGCTATTCTCTCGATAGCTGGGTCTGAAGCTAAGTTCATGAATAGAACTGATCTATCAATAGCTCCAGTCTTTTTAAATTCATCTACGAAGAATTGAGCTTCTTCAAAAGTAATTCCGATTGCACCAAATACAACGGCGAATTTAGAATCTGAATTTAAAACTCTTGCTTGTCTTGCGATTTGAGCTGCAAGTTGAGCATGTGGAAGACCTGCTCCTGAGAATACAGGAAGCTTTTGTCCTCTAACTAATGTATTTAATCCGTCAATTGCAGATATACCAGTTTGGATAAACTCTGATGGGAAATTTCTTGCAACAGGGTTTATAGCCTCTCCATTTATATCAAGTCTTTTTTCTGGAATTATTTTTGGACCATCATCATTAGGTCTTCCCATTCCATCAAAGACTCTTCCAAGCATATCTTCTGAAACACCAAGTTCAAGTGGTCTTCCTAAAAATCTTGCTTTAGTTCCTTTTAAGTTAATTCCTGAAGAACCTTCAAAGATCTGAACCATAGCTTTTGAACCATTAACTTCAAGAACTTTTCCTCTTCTCATTTCTCCATTTTGTAATTCTATTTCAACTAACTCGTCGTATTTAACTCCCTCAACGCCATCTACAGCCATTAATGGTCCTACAACTTCTGTTACTGTTCTATATTCTTTAAGCATCTAGAACCCCTCCTTCGCTGATTAATTTATCCATTTCAGCAGTTAATAAAGTTCCTATTTCATCAATTTGATTTATATTTTCTTCTGAGATATATTTAGATCTTGCAATCTTGTCTCTCATCTCATCCATTTTTAAAACTTTATCTAAGTAAACTCCTGCTTTTAAAGCTCTTTCAGCCTCAGTTTGGAACTGAAGTATTAACTTTAACATTTTGTGTTGTTTATTTAATGATGCATAAGTATCTATTTCATGGAAGGCATTTTGTTGAAGATAATCTTCTCTTAATGATTTAGCTACTTCAAGCTTTAATCTATCACCTTCTGAAAGCGCATCTATCCCAACAAGCCTTACGATTTCTTGTAAGTTTGACTCTTCTTGTAATAATGACATAGCCTTAGTTCTAAGCTCTGACCAGTCTGATCCAACTTCACTGTTCATCCAAGCATCAACGCTGTCTGCATATAATGAGTATGAATTTAACCAGTTTATTGATGGGAAGTGTCTTTGGTAAGCTAAGTTCGCATCTAGTCCCCAGAAAACTTTAACTATTCTTAAAGTTGACTGTGTAACTGGCTCAGATATATCTCCTCCTGGAGGTGATACTGCTCCGATAGCTGTAACTGCTCCTTCTCTTCCATCTTTACCAAGACAAACAACTTTACCAGCTCTTTCATAGTAATCTGCAAGTCTTGAACCTAGGTATGCTGGATATCCTTCATCCCCTGGCATTTCTTCAAGTCTTCCTGACATCTCTCTTAAAGCCTCTGCCCATCTTGATGTTGAGTCAGCCATGATTGATACTGAGTATCCCATGTCTCTAAAATATTCTGCAATAGTTATTCCAGTATAAATTGATGCTTCTCTGGCAGCAACTGGCATGTTTGATGTGTTTGCTATAAGAACTGTTCTCTTCATTAAGCTTTGACCAGTTTTTGGATCTTTTAATTCTGGGAATTCGTTTAGAACGTCTGTCATCTCATTTCCACGCTCTCCACATCCAACGTAAACAACTATTTCAGTGTCTCCCCATTTAGCAACCTGATGTTGAACTACTGTTTTACCAGCTCCGAATGGTCCTGGTACTGCTGCAGCTCCACCTTTAGCAACTGGGAAGAAAGTATCTATAACTCTTTGCCCTGTAACCATTGGCTCTACTGGGTTCATTTTTGTTTTATATGGTCTACCTTTTCTTACAGGCCATTTTTGCATCATTGTAACTTCTTTGTCGCCTTTTTCTGTAGCTATAACACATACAGTTTGCTCAACATTGAATTCACCTTGTTTTATATCTTTTACAGTACCTTTTATTCCAACTGGCACCATTATTCTATGAAGTACAACTGGAGTTTCTTGAACTGTTCCAACAACATCTCCAGCTTCAATTTCGTCTCCTACTTTTACTGTAGGTACAAAATTCCATACTCTACTTCTACTTAATGATTTAACTGATACACCTTTTGTTAAGAATGGTGACTTAGCAGCCTCCATAAATGCATCTAGTGGTCTTTGAATTCCATCAAACATTGATTCTATAAGTCCTGGTCCAAGTTCAACACTTAGTGGCTCTCCTGTAGTTTGAACAGGATCCCCAGGTCCAATTCCTGATGTTTCTTCATAAACCTGTATTGAAGCCTTATCTCCTCTCATTTCGATGATTTCACCGATAAGACCTTTTTCTCCAACTTTACATACGTCATATATATTAGCTTCATCCATACCTTCAGCTACAACTAATGGTCCTGAAACTTTAATTATCTTTCCGATTTTCACCTTACCGACCTACCTTCCTATAAGATATTAACACCAACTGCTTTTTCAACGTTGTCGCTAATTCTTTGCATTCCTATATTTAATGATCCTTGATTACTTGGTATTAATATTACAGCTGGAAGCGTTGCTCTATTATATCTTTCAATAGTTTCTTCAATATTTTGAGCAACTTGCTCAGTTACGAATATTACTGCGTAATCAGTCATTGCAAGTTTATCTATTGTTTTTCTTGCTTCATCATCTTCAACAACTGGAAATACATCTATTCCTAGTGCTTTAAATGCTAAAACTGAATCCTTGTCTCCAACAACACCGATTTTCTTAGACATAAATATCACGCAGCCTTTCTCTTATTACTTCTGATGCAATATTATTTAATTTACCAACCATGATTATTCTAACAACTTTAATTTCTGTTTCTTTTGCATAGATATAAGCAAGTACTGGCTCTGGTCCAAATGGTATAAACTTAGCTTCTTTCATAAGCTTCATAATATAGTTATCAACTAACTTTTCTAAAAGACTTGCTGAGTTTGTTTTTGTAAACTCTTCAATTCCTTCACGAAGCATTTCTGCATAATTCGTATGAGATAGTTTTGTTGCTATATTTTCAACTGTATCTGTAAGAAGTCCTTTTAAAAGGTCTTTATCTATTGAACCGCCTTTTATAATAACTTGTTCAAAGAAATCTTTTCCTTTACCTTGCTTTTTAACTCTTAATAAAGTTTTTAAATTAGTAGAATCTACAAGTACTTTTAAATACTTATCTACAAATTTATCATTTAACTCTTTAGCTATATCATGAAGTTCTATAAACATATATCTGTCTACTATAATATCAATTCTTTGAGGATCTTTATTTACTTCAAAATCTTCATTTGCAGCTATTATAGCTTCCTTCATTCTTACAGGTAAATCTCTTAAACTATTATTTTCTACCATATACTTAAGCTTTGAAAGTTCCATTTTTCCAACAGGAATTAACATATTACTAAAGTCTTTTCTTAGGATTATTCCTTTTAAAAGTACCTTTATATTATGATAATCATACTTTAAGCTCATTATATCTATTAATGATTTTGAAGGTGATGCACTATACATTAGTGCATACACTCTCTTAAGTTCTTCACTTAAAATTTCTTCATAATCTTCTGCTCTTTTAATACCAGTCATTACGCCTGCATATTCTGTTTCTTGCAGAACCTTTAATGCTTCATTTCCTGAAACACCATCAATCATTCTATCAATTTTCGATTTATCAAGGAGTCTTGTTTCTAATACTCTAAGCCTTGGTATAAGCTGAGTAAATTTCATTGAATCCATACTATTCCTCCTTAATTAAATAATATATTTGCTACTTCAAATTCCATTTCATCTCTTAATGATTCTACTAAAGATTCAAATGTATAGTTTATTTCTATTCCATTTTTCTCTAATATGAATCCACCTTTAAATGAACCTTTTTCAGAACTTAATGTAAGATTTAAATTAAATTCTTTATTTAATCCATCGATGAATGCTTTATCAATAACCTTCATTCCAGTTTCATTTAAAATTATATTTTCATCGCCTTCTATTTGTAAGTTCTTTATAGAAGCCTTAACAAAATTTCTAAAATCATTTTCTTTCATTTGGCATAAGCTATCTACGCTCATAGTAAATACTTCGTCAATAACCTTACCTTTTGAAAGCAACTTTTCATTTCTAACCTTTAGTTCTGCACTAGACAAGATTCTTTCTTTTCTAGATACAGCTTCTAAATTTGTTTTTTCTATCATTGAAGTTTTTAGCCTATTTGCTTCTTCAGTTTTTTTAGTTATAACTTTAACTTTTTTTTCTTCTGCTTCAGCTAATATGCTGCTTTTTCTTTCTTCTGCATCCTTAAGGATTTTAGAAGTTAGATTATTAACATTTGACATATCTTCACATCCCTAACTATTTAACGCTGAATACTAATAAGATTGATACAACGAATCCTAATAATGCATAAGTCTCAACCATCGCTGCAAATATGATTCCTTTTGTAGTTTGCTCTGGCTTTTTAGCTAATATTTGAATACCAGCTGCTGCAACTTTACCTTGAGCTATTCCTGAGAATAAACCAGCTATTGCTATTGGTAAACAAGCGAAGAATAAGAATAATCCAGTTTTGAAGTCCATTCCAGCTCCGATTTTTAAGTAAACTAATAATCCAATAACGAATCCGTATAAACCTTGAGTACCTGGTAATAATTGAAGAACTAACGCCTTACCAAACTTTTCTGGTTCTTCTGTCATAAGCCCTG
Source organism: Clostridium sp. (assembly GCF_051650885.1). Lineage (GTDB taxonomy): Bacteria > Bacillota > Clostridia > Clostridiales > Clostridiaceae > Clostridium. The sequence continues at coordinate 56,804 of NZ_JBOFRG010000359.1, read as the reverse complement.
AAGCGGCTTCCCCTACTAGTCCAACTCCTTTAGCTGAACCTATTCCTGATAATCCTACTGCTAAAGCAACTCCTAGTGCAGCAAATATTACTCCCCCGTTTGTCGCAAAAAAACTAATCCATGTTGTAAATGTATTTTCCATTTTTAAATTCCTCCTAATTAATAAAAAACTAAATTTCTTTTTTAATATCTATAAACTTATCTAAAGTCTTAAATGGTTTGAAAGCTCTTCCGCCACCATCATAGAACTTTGAGAAATATTCTACGTATTCAAGTCTACATGTATGAACATAAGCCCCTAATAAAGATAACCCTAAGTTAAATACATGTCCTAAAATAAATACGATTGGTCCAAATATGATTAGCGCTACCCCTGGGAACATTCCTATTATAAGGTTTAATGCTCCTGCAATTGATCCACCAGCTAATCCTAGGGCCATAAGTCTTGTGTAAGAAACTAAGTCTCCTATATACCCTGTTATTCCATATAATTGGTATAAACCTTCTCCTAGTTTTCCACCTTTTGATTTCATGTGTCTTCCTTGTGTAAGAACGATTAATATCATACCTGCAATCATGCACCACATTCCGATAGTTCCTACAGTTTCATGTCCTGTCATTTTTCCAAATCCAAAGACTGCAATTGATACAAGTGTAATTACCCATGATCCTACATCATAGAATGCATCAAGTGGCTTTCCTGCTCTAACTAAAACATATGCTTTTATTCCTAATCCAAAGAATATTTGAATTACCCCAAATACTACTGACATAACTAATATTGTTGTAACATCAGTTTTTGTATTTATTAAAGCTGGTAATGGTATTAAATCTCCAAAGAATGCTCCATATATTGCTCCAAACGCTATTGTTGGGAAGCTTAACCAGAAAAAGAATTTAGCAAATTGTCTTTGCCCCTCTTCTAATTTAAATACTTTAAGAGCTATTATTGAACCTATAAGTACTAATAATCCATACCCAATATCTGCAACCATCATTCCAAAGAATAATAAGAAAAATGGTGCTAAAAGTGGTGTTGGGTCAATATCATTGTATCTTGGTAAACTATACATTTCTGTAATGTTTTCAAATGATTTGTTTAAAGAATTATTCTTAAGTTTTATTGGCACATCTTCAATTTCTTCTTCTTTTACATCTTCATATGTTAAATAATAATTATCTTCTAAAATTTCTTTTGTTATTTTAGAAAGATTTTTATTTTTCTCAACTGGTATCCACCCTTGAATAACTACTGTATTGTTTGTTTTTAAGAAGTTATTCTTAGCAAGTTTTCTTGTATAAATATTGTGATAATATTCATAAGCAAGCTCTAATTTTTGAACTCCTTCATCAAGAGCTGAAAGTTCTTCTTTTATAAAAAACTTTTCTGATTTTATTTTTTCTATTCTATCTAAATTTGTGTGGATTACATTCATAGGTACTTCATTCCTATCTGTTTTAAATCCACTAAATCCAAATCCTCTTAAGACTTCTTCAATCTTTTCTTCTTCTTTTTTATCAACTAGTGCTAAAAAGAAAATGTCTTGATTGTTTTTACTTACTATTTCAAGATAAGAATTTGATAATTCGCTTATTAAAGCTTCTTCATAATTTTTAGATACACTTCCTATAAAGCTTTTTGTTTTAAGTTTATTTAATTCTCCAAATGGAGCATCAAAACTTTCCCAAGGCTTTAAAAGACCTATTTCTGTTTCTAACTTTGTCTTTTCATTATCTAATTCTAATAAAAGATTTTCTTTTTCCTTAGCCTTTTCATAAAGTTCATTCCAATTACTGTCTAAAACTTTACTTTTAAGTTCATCACGGCTTAAGGCTTTTTTTCCTTCTTTCATTTTCTTAAAACCTGATTTTTGAGGTACATATCCTCCTAAGAAGTCAAGAGCAAATTTCACCTTAGATAATTCTTCTTCACAATTACTAAACTCTTCATCAACAGTATCCTTAGAAAGCTGTTTTAACTCTTCATTTTTCTCTAAGTAGTCTTCATTTTGTAAATCTATAAATTCTACTTCTGAAAAATCTTGTAATTTTTCTAATAGAGCATCTTTTTCAGACTCAAAGGTTAGTAAGGTGAATTTATTCATCTTAACTATTGCCATTTGTCTTCACTATCCTCTCAATCACTAATTTTACTGCATCCTCTTTTTTATCATTAGATACATTTAAAATTTCTTTAGCTAAAGCTTCACCTTTAACTAAAATAGGCTCCGCCTCTTTATTTCCTTTTGTAATAGCTTCATTTATAATTTTTTCACATTCATTTTTAGCTTCTTCTATAACTTCGTTATATTTTTCTAAAGCTTCCTTCTCTGCGTTTCCAATTATTTCTTTAGCCTTAACATTTGCATCTTTAATCATTTCTTCTGCTGTGTTTTCAACTTTTTTAACTTCTCTAATTGCCTCTAATGCCAAAATATCACCACCTTTATAAGTAAATAAAAAATATATATAAATTAATGCTTTATATAGTATTAATTACTTTTTAATTATATTATACACTTTTTACGAATAATTTCAATAAAATTATTAATTTTTAAACATTTTTATTAAAATAGGATTTTTTAGCCATTTTTATAATGTAATTATATAACTATATTATAAAATTATAAACTTATTATTATTATCTATTAACATATACGTGTCTTTGTTTATTATTTCTCCATTTTTTAGATATTTTTCTACATCTATTGTGAACTTTTCTATTGTATATTCTCTAAATGAATATTCATCTCTTAATTTTTCTTTTAATTCTCTTTCCTCTTCTTTACTTATGTCACCTCTTAAAAATTCTGGCATTCCACGTTTTTTGTTATGCATAAGATATTCATATCTTATTATTTCATTTAACTTTGATTCAGACTTTAAAACTTCTTTTTCAAAGTCTAAGAATAATTTATAGTATTCATTATTTCCTATACTTCTGTCAAAATAACCTTTTTCATCATAGAATCTACCTAATGCATAGAAGAAATCAAATGGATTATCATATTTTGGATAGAAATATTCTAATATATAATTAAATTTCCCACTATTATAATATTTATCAACCATATGCTCTACTTTTTTAAGTTCTAAAAGACTAAAGTAATCAATATCCTTTGTACTTAAAATTTCATATGGTGGATACTTAGAAAATTTCATTCCCCATTTTTCACTTTCTTCTCTCATTGCTGAACCTTTTAAAAGCTTTAAGAATCCTAATTGAATTTCTTCTGGTCTTATTGAATGTACATCATTAAATGACCTTTTAAAGGACTCAAAATTTTCTCCTGGAAGCCCTGCTATTAAATCTAAGTGTTGTTTTATATTTCTTAATGATAGTAATTCAACAACCTTCTCTTTTATATCACTAAAATTAACAAATCTATTTATGTTGTGAAGAACTTCATCATTTGTAGTTTGAACACCTACTTCAAACTGGAATCTATTTTCTGGAGCATTTCTTAAAAGTTCTATTTCTTCTTTCTTTAATATATCTGCTGAGATTTCAAAATGGAATTGTGTTTCTGTATCGGCTTCTATTAAAAACTTCCATATATCCATTGCAAATTTATGGTTACAGTTAAATGTTCTATCTACAAATTTAACTAATTTCACCTTTTTATCAATAAAATATTGAAGCTCTTTTAATACTCTATCTATATTTTGAAATCTTACTCCATGTACTGTTGATGAAAGACAATATTTACAGTTAAACGGGCATCCTCTTGAAGCTTCATAATAGACTATTTTATTGTCTAAGTTTTCATCCACTTTATATGGGAATACAACCTCTTCTAATGACATTAATGGTCTGCTACCATTAAATTTAACTTCCCCATTTTCTTTATATACAAGTCCTCTTATATCCTTTATATCAGTTTTACCTAACTTATATTCTATAAACTCTCTTAAGATTTTTTCACCTTCACCAACTATTACATAATCTCCTACATGCTCTTTTAAAAAGACTATGCTATCATAAGATACTTCTGGACCTCCAAATAAAACATCTATATTAGAATCTACTCTTTTTATTAAATCTGCAATTCTTGAAACCATTTCAACATTCCAAATATATGTTGAAAAAGCTACAACATTTGGTCTTTCCTTAATAATCTCTTCTAATATTTTTTCTTCTCTATCATTTATAGAAAACTCTCGTATTTTTCCCTCATAATCCATATCTTCTGTAAAGGCCTTTAAATATCTAACTGCCAAGTTACTGTGTACAAATTTTGAGTTAATTGCTGTAAATAATATTTTCATTTAAAAATTCCTCTCTTTAGTTAATTTTTCTAGCTTTTATATAAAAAATATCCTCCCAAACTTTAGTTTCTTCTATTATACAATTTTTTTCAAGAATTTTTTCTATTTCTTCTACATTTAAACAAGAAAATATATTATTGGTTTTTATTTTTATATTTTTAAACCTTTCATTAGGACATAAAACCTTTAATTCTACATCAACAGTTTCCCCAAAACTTTTATTTAAATCCCATATATATATTTCTCCATCTCGTTTTATATAATTCGTTATTTTTTCAATTACTTCTTCTTTTTTTCCTCTTCCTAGCATTTTATTTAAATTAAAAAATAAAATCCCTGTATCATAATTATCTTCAGCAGTTAAAGCCACTTCACTTTTAGCATCTACCTCTTCACCTTTAAAATCTAATAAAGAAAATTCATCTATTGAAAAATCTAATACATCTCCTTTTAATTTTAAATTACTTAAATTTAATAAAATTGTTTTTCTCATAATATCACCTCTTTTCAATTTTACCATTATTTGGAATAATAAAGAATAAGAACAGTTTATTTTTTATTTAAACTGCTCTTATTTCTCTACTTATTATTCTTATTCATCATTTTCTTTACAAATATAAATAAAACTACTAGCCCTATTCCTGCAACTATTATCATTATGCTTTTAGGCACATTCAATATAAAGTTTCCTTTTTCTCTTGTTAATCTATATATGAATCCTGATTCTCCATCTAATAAAAGACATTCCGTTTCCTGCATCAATATATCTGTTATACTGCTCTTTGAATCTAACTTTAAAAATTCTTTTACTATTTTTTTACCATCTAATGTATATACCTTTTTATCTATATCATCAAAAAATATAACTGTATCTTCTTCTAATAAAACTCCACCTTTGTCTACTGCAAAGGCTTTTATTCCTTTTAGATTTTTATGCTCATAATATGGTCCTTTCACTACTTCTTCTAAAGGATTTTTTATAACTTTATTTATCTTTTCTCCGTCTTTAGAAAATTTAGGAGAACTTATCTTATCTCCCCCACTATAATCAGGCCAACCATACCATGTTCCTTCGCTTATTTTGTATATATGGTCTGTATCTCTTAATACCCCTCTTGTCCCTTCTGCTTCTAGGCCTTCAATAGCTCCTACTATTTCTCCCTTGCTATTTATATCCCATCCTAATATATTCTTTATTCCACTTGAATATATCACTGGTTCTGTGCCATCTAATTTCACTTCATAAATTGCACCATTTCCTAGGTTTTCTCCCTTTAACTTTTCGTCCTTTTTACTTTGCTCTCCATACTTCTTAAAAGGTCCTGTTTTCCCTTCTCCATAATTTTCACCTGTTAACTCTATATCTATAGGTGTTTTATCCCATAATTCCTTTGTAAATGAATCTCCCTTTTCAGCAATACCTGTGTTAGTAAATGTCCCTATTGATAATAGTATTTTTTCATCTTTTACAATTAACTTTCTTTTTATTCTATCTCCACCATAAGGTATATCTTTAAGAATTCTCTCTATCCCACCATTTTCTATATTTATCTTTAATAAATCCCCTTTAGATATAACCAATAAGCTTTTGTCATAGTAGATAGCATCCTCTATCTCTAAATTTGTGTTTGTATATATTTTCTCTGTTTGATTATCATTATTTATTTTTACAATTTCATTAGTGTAGCATACAAAATAATTTCCTTCTCCATCACCTTCTATTTGAATTGCATTTTCAAATCCTTTTAAAAATATATCACTTTTTACATCCTTTTCTTTTACTTGAATACCATAGCCACTTGTATAAACATAAATTCCTAAAGCTAAGACTACAATAAGAACACTTGCTATAGAATATTTTATAAACTTCTTCATCGCTTCTCTCCTTAAACTTTCTCTTTAATTTATATTTATGAAACTATATTAAATATTCCTAATTTTACTTAATTCTAATTAATTAACTAAACTTTTTATTTTACAGTATAATTCTTATTTTTTTGAATATTATTTAAAGTAGTTTCAAAAGGAGTGATTAATTTGAAAAAAGATAATTTTTTTAGAAATTCTCTTTTGCTCACAACATCTAATATAGCTACTGGTATTTTAGGATTTATTTTTTCAATTTACCTTTCTAAAGTTTTAGGAGCTGAAGGAATGGGACTTTATAATCTTGTAATGCCGGTTTATCACCTTTTCATTTGTCTTATGACATCTGGAATTGTTGCTGCTATATCTAAGGTGTCTGCTGTTTATCATAATTCAAATGAGCATGAGAATTTAAGTAAGACTATAAAAACTGTTTCTGTTTTTAATATTGTTTGGGCTATTTCCATAGGACTTTTTGTATTCTTTTTTGCCCCTATAATAGCTAAATTCGGAATACATGATATTAGAACTATTAATGCTATTCGTGTTGCTTGTCCTGCTATGATTTTTATATCTCTTTCTAATATTTTAAAGGGATATTTTCTAGGCACATCAAGGATAAAGATTCCTGCATTAATAGATATTTTTGAAAAAGCAATGAGACTTATAACTATATTTTTACTTTTATATACTTTCAAAACAGATAATTTAACTTTATTAGTTACTCTTGCTTATATCTCTTTAGCTATTGGTGAATTACAAAGTTTATTATTTTTATTTTTCTATTATAAAAAATGTACTCACGATTTACCACATAGACAAAATGTCCAAACTGAAGGAAGGCTTCAACTTTTATTTAATGTACTTATAATAACTTTTCCTTTATGTATAAATGGATTTTTAAATGGAATTTTTTCTACTATTTCTACATGGATAGTTCCACAACGGCTTCTTTCAGCTGGCTTTAATTACAGTGAAGCCTTATCAATGATTGGACGGTACACTGGAATGGCAATGACCCTTATAGGAATTCCTTTAATCGTTGTTGGTACATTAAACTCACTACTCATTCCAGACCTTTCTCAGACCTTAAGTCAAGGACGGCATTACGATGCTGTTTATAGGATAAAAAAAGTTTTAAAACTAACCTTTTTATTAGGACTAGCTACCACAGTTATATGTACCTTAGTTCCTAATAGCCTAGGTGAAATTTTTTATGGTAGAGATGATTTAGGTAATTATATAAAAATGGCATCTCTTTCAGCTCCATTATTCTTTTGTTCTACAACTATGTTTGGAATATTAAATGGACTTGGAAAACAAAATGCTATTGTTAGAAATTCACTTATTGTAGCCTCTATGGAGCTTATATCATTGTTCGTATTTACATCTATTCCTGAAATTAATATTTATGGGTTTAGTATTACATTATTTATTAGCTCTATTCTTTGCTTAACTTTAAATATGTTTGAAATAAATAAATGCCTTAAAGTATCAATATCACCTGTCGATGTTATTATTTTTACTTTACTGGCAATTTTAACTTATTTAATTTTCAACCTTTTTATAAGATATTTTCTTTTACCTTTAACAACTATTAAAACATTGTTTTTAGTTTTATGTGTTTTCATAGTTTTTCTCTTATTATCTAAATTTGGTTCAGATTAAAAAAGGAAGTGCATAATACACTTCCTTTTTTATCTTATCATATTTCTTATTTTTCTTGGAACCATTCTATATAACCTTGGTGACATTGATTCTATATCCGCTCTTCTAATTCCACCTATAAGAATCATTATTCCACCATATACAGCTGCTCCTATTAAAACTAATATTAATGTATATATTATAGTAACTACCCATGATAATATGTCACCTTGCATAGCCTTTATTATTTTAGCTAATGGCATCTTAGCAAAAAATAATACTACTCCCATACCAATAGATGCTATTAAAGGTTTAATACATGGTCTTATTACTGGAATTCTATATTTTACTGTTTTTCTTAATATTCTATAACATATAAAGCTAGGTACTGCAAAATAGAAGAAATTCCCTATTAACACTCCCATTATATTTATTTCCTTAATTCCTACAAATATATAATTTCCAAGTACTTTGCATATTACTCCAATTGTAAAAGCAATTATTAAAGGTCTAAATTTGCTCATCCCTTGAAGTATTGATGACTGAACTTGTGCAAGTGCCATAAATATAAGTATAAATGACCCTGCTGCCATAAGATATGAGCCACCTGCATTGTGTCTAAATAAAATCATATAGATTTCACTGCTTAGTATACTCATCCCTACCGCTGCTGGTATAGTTATCATAAAGGTCAATCTAAATCCAAAGTTTACCTGTCTTATTATTCCTTTTCTATTTTTCACAGCATAATTTTTAGCTACACTTGGTAATATTATTGTTGTTAGTGCAGTTATTATTATTAGTGGAATTCCTAAAAGTGTTCTATACTGTCCAAAAACTCCATATAATGTATTTGCTTGCATAACTGTATAATGTGCACCATCAACTAATCTATTGTTAACATTAAACATATCAACCATTCCACCAAAGTTTTGAATTCCTGCAATTAATGTTATTGGAAGGGCATATTGAAATACCTTTCTTTTTATCATATGAACTGTTATTCTTTTTTCATCTTTGTTCTGAATTGTATGTTTTTGCTTTTTCTTACTATACATATTCATAAGATAAATTACAGCAATTAACGCTCCTACAGAAGTTCCTATAGTTCCTCCTGCTGCTCCAAGAGCTAGCTTTAATCCATCACTTGAAAAATGCATAAATAGATATGCAAATAGAAGACTTATAATAACATTTAAAATTTGCTCTACCACTTGTGATATTGCAATTCCATGCATAAGTTCTCTTCCTTGGAAGTATCCTCTATATGCAGCTAAAACTGATGTTAAAAATACACTTGGTGCTAAAAACATAATTGAAAACACTGCTGCTTCATTGTTACTATATTTAGCTATTGGATACGCAAGTACAAATACTAGTACTCCTCCAATTGCTCCAAATAGCCCAAATGTTTTTCTTGATATTTTAAGTACCTTCTCACTATCTTTCTCATATCCCATTGCTCTAAGCTCTGAAACTACTTTTGCAACTGCCGGTTGACATCCCATCGTAGTAACAGCATATACAAACATGAATACATCATACCCTTTTTGATATATACCAAGTCCTGCAACTCCAATAATATTAGTTAGCAAAGGTACATAAAAAGCTGATAATATCTTTGATACAATTCCTGCAATAGACAGTATCATAAACCCTTTGGTAACAGATGATTGTTCCTTCATTTCTATACTCCTAAATTAAAGTCTAAATTTAAATACATCCTTCTTAATCTTTTTAAAGATAGGTGGTAATGTTTCTACTATTGTTTTATCTGTTAAGTATTCCATTTTTCCATCAATCTTTTTGAAGTTTAATTTATAGGCATATAAGAATTGGAATTCTAATCCAAATTTACTTCTGAAGAATGAGTTCGTCTTTCTATCTCCGTACTTTTCATCACCAATTATAGGACACCCTAAATGTGCAAGATGTGCTCTTATTTGATGGCTTCTTCCTGTTATTAAATCTATCTCTAAGAAGGAGAATGCTCCATTTGTTTGGATAGTCTTAACTTCCATAGATATTTCTTTTGAATCTGGTACTTTTTTATCAAATATTCTTGATATATTAGCATCTTCATTTTTATGAATATACCCTTTGTAAAGCCCATCTTTTATTTTCCCTTTTACTATAGTGTTATAGTATTTTTTTACTTTACCTTCTCTTATTATTTCGTTTAATTCTTTTAAACCTTCAAAGCTTTTCCCAAACACAACCATTCCAGATGTATTTCTATCTAATCTGTTACATGGTGCTGGTGTAAATGTTATTTCTTTCTCTGGTAAATATGCACCTTTTTCATTCAAATATGAAAGTACATAATCAGTAAGTGTTGGTATTTTTTTATTGCTATCAGGATGAACTAATACTCCTGGCCATTTTTCTACTACTAACATATTTTCATCTTCATAAGATATTTTCATTCTCTTTGCATCTACTTTTATGAAGTTTTCTTTTACTTCTGTTGCTTTTTTACTTTGAATATATCTTACTTCTACTATATCCCCAAGTTCTAATGGATATTTTTCTTTTTGTTTTTTACCATTTACTCTAATATCACCTTTTCTAAGGGCTTTAAATATTGCACTTAATGGTACATCCTTTAATAATTTTCTTAAGAATTTATCTAATCTTTGACCTGCTTCATTAGCACCAATTTCAATTCTCACTCTTTAAATCACTCCTATTTTTACTTCATTAGTAAACTTTGCTTATCTTATTAGATTAATAAAGATTTACGCTCTTGTCAAATAATTAAATGCTGCTGCACTTTGTATACTAACTCCAATAGGTAATGCTTCTTCATCAATATCAAACATTCCACTATGTGCTGGTCTAAAACTATCTCTTTTTTCACTACCTGTTCCTAGGAAATAAAATGCTGAATCTCTTTCCATTGCAAAGTATGCAAAGCTTTCAACTCCCATACTTGGATTAGGTTGTTCTAATACATTTTCTTTTCCTAAAAGTTCACTAGCTGTATTTCTTATTAATTCTACACATGAATCTTCATTTATTAAACAAGGATAACTTTCTTCTATTAATACTTCTGCTTCTCCTCTTCCTGTTACAGCTATTCCTTTAGAAACTTCTACAACTCTCTTAGTTACGTACTCTCTGTCTTCTGGAGTTGTTGTTCTTATTATTCCTTCAATTTGTGCTTCTTCTGGAATAATATTTTGTGCTGTTCCTGCATGAAAGCTTCCAACAGTTATAACACATGGATTAAGTGGTGAAACTTCTCTGCTTACAATAGTTTGAAGAGTTCCTACTATATTTGCTCCTATAACTATTGGGTCTACAGTTGTATTTGGTCTTGCTCCATGTCCCCCATGTCCTTTTACAGTTATCTTATATGGATTAGAAGCTGCATTTACCATACCATTTTTTATCATTATCTTCCCAACTTCTAATTTTTCTTCAACATGAAGACCAATAACTTTATCTACTCTTGGATTTTCTAAAACACCATCTTCAATCATATGTGGTGCTCCTCCTGTTGTTTCTTCAGCAGGCTCAAATATAAGCTTAACTATTCCACCAAACTTATCTTTGTTTTTATTTAATACTCTTGCTACTCCTAAAAGTATTGTTGCATGTGCATCATGTCCACAAGCATGCATCTTTCCTTTTTCTTTAGATGAGTATTCACATACCTTTCTATCTTGTATTGGAAGGGCATCCATATCGGCTCTAACCCCTATCACTTTTCCATTGTCAGAAAGTTCACCTTTTATAATTCCGCAAAGACCACTTTTGCCAACTTCTTTATATTCTATATTTTCTTTTTCTAAAAATTCTTTTATTTTTCCTATAGTTCTATAAACTTCAAATCCAAGCTCTGGATGCATATGAAAATCTCTTCTTATTTCTATTAATTCTTCTTTAAACTCATTTGCTTCTTTAAAAAAATCTATCATTATTTCTATCTCCTTTTATTCAAACAAGACTTATATTCAATTGAACATAAGTCTCTTTAAATTATATATTATATTTAAAAACCCTTCAACTTACCTTTATTATAGAAAAATCGAAGTTATTCCTTTTTATTCTAGACACAAAAGATTTTTTTCTAACAAGATACTTAGCTTAAAGGTTTTTTCACCACTATCCATTAGAAGTATCTTTATTCTATCTCCATTAAGCTCTCTAATAATCCCTCTTTCCCCTCTTCCTTTATGAATTACTTTTGCTCCTACTACATATCCCTTATTTTCTAACTCCTTTAGCTTGAATCCTGTTTCTTTTAAGAATCTCGATTCTTCTCTTGCTCTTCCACCTTTCATTCTAGGTGCAAAAATATATAAATTATCAATAGCCCTTGTCATTCCAACGTAAAATATTCTTCTTTCTTCCTCTATACCTTCTTCTTTTGCGGAAGCATGTGGCATAATCTCTTCAACACAATTTACTAGAAAGACATTTTTAAATTCCATTCCCTTTACTCTATGTATGGTACTTAAAATTACTCTGTCTTCATCATCTTTATTTTTAGAGCTTTTAATTTCTTCTTTTACTTCATCAATATGATTAAAGAAATCTAAGATATTATTAAAGTCACTTGCTAAAATTTTAAACTCCTCAAGTATCTCTTCTAAGTCAGACATATTTTGACTAAACTTTTCACTGTATTCACTTAAGTAATCTATATAATTTAAATCACTTATTATAAATTGCAAAGCACTTCCTAATGATATTTTAGATAAATAATTTATATCTTTTTTTAAGTCATCAAGCTTATTCTTTTGAAAGCTATGTATATCATCCTTATTAATCAGTGCATCAAAAGGACTAAGTTCTCCTTTATATCCTTTTATATATTCTACATTTGCTTTACTTACATATCTAAAAGGTCTATTTATAATTCTTAAAAATTCAGCCTTGCTATAAGGATTCAATGCAAACTTTAGATATGCAATAATATCTTTACATATAAAATGGTCATAAAAATTATATTCTCTATCTAAAATATTAAATGGAATTCTGCTTCTAGTAAGGGCATCTATAAAGCTCATGCTTTCAGCATTTGTTCTATAAAGAATTATATTTTCATCAAATCTGTAATCTTTATTCCATACATTTTCCTTTATCTTTTTTATTACCATTTCACTTTGTTCTTTTTCATCTAAAGGCATTGCACATTCTATCTGTCCATTGGTTTCTTTAAAGCTTTTTATTTCTTTTTTATTTCTTTGTTTATTTTCATTAATTACTTTTTTTGAACCATCTATTATATTTTTAGAACTTCTATAATTTATCTCTAAAAAGTATTTTTTTCCTTTGTCAAATATCTTATTAAAAGTTACCATATATTCTGGCTTAGAACCTCTAAAGGAATAGATACACTGATCCTCATCTCCCACACAAAAAAGATTACTTCTTTCATTCATTAAACTTAAAAATTCTACTTGTAAGTTATCACAATCTTGAAATTCATCAACAAGAATATGTTTAAATAATCCCTTATAGCCTTCTCTTAAATACTCATTGTTTTCTAAAAGTTCTAATGCTTTTATTGCTAAGTCATCAAAATCTAACAATCTATTTTCATCCTTAAATTCTTCATAGACTTTATAGGATTCTTCAAATATCTTTTTTGTTATAGTTGGTGTAAAATCTGAGAGTCTACATCTACTTGTTTTAAATAACGATATATTATTTCTAACTTCTTTAACTTTATCATCATTTACTTCATCTACATATTTTTTTAAAACACCTTGAATTATTCTATTTCCTTTAAAATCATCTATTATATCAATTTTTATTCCTTCTCTTGAAAGGATTTTATAAAACAATCCATGAAATGTTCCAAAAAATGGTGAATTCATCCTATTAAATTTATTTTTATATCTTTCCTTCATATTTAAAGCTGCTGCTTTAGTAAAAGTTATTACTATTATATTTTTATTTTCTATATTCAACTCATTAACTAAATAATTTATTCTATTTATTATAACTGTTGTTTTTCCTGAACCTGGTGCTGCTACTACTAGTACATTTTTTTCTTTAGCATATACTGCTTTGTTTTGATTTATATCTAAATTCAAATTATCACCTTCCTACTTCTTTGAATTATGTCCATCTTTCAATTTTACATACTAACAGAAAAAAAGTGAAGCATCTTTTGCCTCACTTTTAATTCTTATATTAAATTTTTTTATTCCATGTCTAATGCTACTTCATCCATTATATCTATATCCATTGTTTTTTCTAAGTTAGCATCATCTAAATACTCTAAAAAAATACATTCTTCATCATTATTAAACCCTTTATTCATAATGCACTCATTAAAGCATTCTTTATCCATCTCATCATGTGACCAAAAAGGACATTTTTTCATAATTCTCCCCACCTTGTAAACGAAAACAGTTATTTTGTACCATTATATAACATTTTTTTCAAAAAATAAAGTTTTTTCTTTTTATTTCATAATATATTCTTTTATTTCTTTATCTACAATTATTGGTTTACTAAAATAAAACCCTTGATAATACTCATATTTTTCTTTTAAGGCCTCTTCATATTCTTCTCTATTTTCGATTTTTTCTGCTAAAAATTTTGCATTATAGTCTACACTTCTTATATAGTTTAAAATTTCTAAACGTTCCTCTTTGGTTGTTAATGTAAAATCTATTTTATATATGTCTATATAACTTAAAAACTTTTTATAATTCATACTTTTACTTACATCATCTAGTGCAATTACATACCCTAAATCTTTTAATTCACAAATTTTTTTAATAATCTCACTTGTAGGCACTACATTTTCTAATATCTCAAGAACTATATTTTCTTTTGGTAAGTCTTTAAACATCTCACTTAATATAGCTTTCTCCGGAAAGTTAATAAATGCCCTCTTATTCTTAACAATTTCCTTGATTCCCAAATTAGATATTGTATTTATTATTTTATATGTAGCTTCATTTTCCTCAATACTCTTATCAAATTCATTTTTATATGAATTTCTATGCAATAATTCGTATGCAACTATTTCTTTATCTGAATTATATATCGCTTGTTTTGCAAAGAAAACATTCATCCTAGCTCCCCCTAAATACCCCAATTAAAATTAATACCGTATGTTAAATTATAACACACGGCATACATTTTTGTAAATTATTTGAAAAATCCAGTATTTTTACCAACTGAAAGATCTATTATTTCATTTTGGAATGCTTTTAGTAATGCTTTTTCTAAAACTCTTTCTTGATCAAAGTTTTCTATATCCTTACATTCAGCAAAAACTTTATTTAATTCACCCTTTATGTTTCTGTAAGTTAATGTTACATTTGGTTTAGCATATTCAACACTTACAATTTTTATCCCCCAAGAGATTTGTGCAAAATCATCTTCTACTTCTAATTTTGTAAGCTCTTTCAATCTTTCTTTTTCCTTTGTAGGATCATTTATAATAATTAATTTATCTCCAACTTTGTACTTAGCCATATTCTTTTCCTCCTAATTTATCTATATCATTGTTTTAATTTTATCACCTTAAAATTCCATTTTCAACTTTCATTATCCATTATTTAGTTTTTTCATTATTTTTTAACATTTATAAAAAAAATAGAACAGTTTCCTGTTCTAAAAAATAAATAAATTAAAAATAAATAAACATGGAATTTGTTATTTTTTTAACAACTTTGTCTTTATTTTAACATACATATATTCTTTTTTCAACTTTTATTTTTTTGTTTATTTTTACTAATAATCTTTATTAATAAATAATTGTTGATTTTTTTTAGGTTAGGTTATATAATTATGTCATACTAGATAAGGAGTACAGAATTATGGAGAATATATCATCTATATTTAAGGAAAAAAAATTAAAGCTTACTCCACAGAGACTTGCCGTATATAAGTATTTAATGAGCACATGCGAGCATCCATCTGCTGAGGTAATCTACAAAGCAATTCAACCTGAATATCCTACTATGAGTTTAGCAACAGTGTATAAGGCTTTAAAAACTCTAGTGGAAGTTGGATTAGTTAAAGAAATTAATGTTGGTGAAGGAAATTTCAGATATGACGGTAAATGTGAAACTCACCCTCACATTCAATGTATAAAATGTGGTAGAGTTGATGATTTAGCTAACGATATTTTTAAAGATATTAATAACGATGCAAATAAAGTTTCAGATTATGAAGTTCTTTCAAATCAACTTTACTTTTACGGAATATGTAAAGATTGCAAATAAAACAACGCATTTATTGCGTTGTTTTTTTTATCACTCTCTCCCATTCCATTCCATCATATTTTCCATTCATAACATTTTTAGCTTCTTCTGTTATATTTTCTACCCCTTCATTTGATATTATATTAAAAAAGAATTTATTTATCTCACTATCATTATGTATCACTTTTGCCATTTTAGCTTGCACTCCACTTAGCATACTATCTCCTTTTTTATTTCCTGTTACAATATTCTCCTTTCCCAATTCTTCTATTCCATTTGGTTGTAGCAAAAATCTAAGAAATCTATCAGTTTCATCTCTATTTTTCTTCCCTATAGCACTAGTTATTATCATATCCATCCCAATAGGTGCATTAACACTAATATTAGATATAGGCAATTTATCTACAATTACTGTTTCTATATTAGGATTAAATTTATCTGCCACTAAGGTCGTTGTTAGCATTGCTCCAATCTTTCCCTCATTAAATAATTCTATTAACTTTTCATTCCCATCAATAAAATTTTCCTCTTTGAAACTTCCCTCTTTATAAAAATAATTTAATTTTTCAAAAATTTCTTGACCATTTTTTATTGAATATATTTTATTTTTCAACGAGCTTGTTGCATGAGTTTCATTTATATCATAAATTATAGTATCATTAGCTATTAATGATGTTATTAATAATTCTTTTGTATATTCACTTTTTATATACGAATATATTTTTATTCCATTCTTATTTAATTTTATTATTGCATCTGAAATATTGTTTCTTTCAAACTCTACTCCTTTATCATCTAATACTTTTTTATTTATTATAAGTTCTAATGAAAAGGGCATAATACTGATTCCATTATACACCCCCTTTTCCCTTCCATAGCTATTAGTCATTACTGAAAACTTTTCTCTTATTTCTTTTTCTTTATAAAGATACCCAATATCACGTAAATAATTTTCATTTATAAATTCTAAAAATGAATACCCATCTAGTAAAACTATACTTTGTTCTTTATTTTCTCCAATATAGCTTTTTATATCTTCTTCGGAATCTAATCCAATTATTTCTATTTTTCTGTTTGATTCCTTTTCATATTTTCTCACCAAATTTTCTATAACCGAAATTTCTTTTACTGTATTTTTATTATAATAAATTTTAAAACCTTTTTCTTTATTTGAGTTATAATTACACCCACATAAAGAAATAATAAGTATTATTAGAATACTTATTAGCCATAAAATATTCTTTTTCTTCACTACTATTCATCTCCCTTTCCAATAACTTTTAATTTAACTTATACAGGAGGACTTTTTATGAAAAATTTAAATTTAAAATATTTTAAATCTTCTCTAATATTATTAGTATTATTTATACTTTTTACTCTTTTCTTTTTTATACCTTTCCCAAATAAATCACTTTTATGTTTTTCTTCTTTTAATAATATTTCAAGTAGCAATACTTTAAAGAAAAGTCTAATAGATTTAACTGGTGATGGTATAAAAGAAACTGTTGAAGTTATACAAAACGATACTTTTTATGATGTTAAAATAACTTCAACCTCTTCTACAACCCTTCTTAGTTCCTTAACAAGTGACAATAAATTATGTTCTAGTGAGGAAGGCTCTATCTTTAAGCTTAGATTTATAAATCTTTCTAGAGATAATAAACCTGAATTATTAATTCAAGGTGTTAAAGATGGCGTACTTACAAACTTTATTTTTTCTTATAATAAAAATTTTGAATTAATTTTAACCCATTCAAACAATATTTGTGGATTAATTGATTCAAATATGGTAAAAACGCCTCAATTAGTTTCTCTAAATTACATAAAGAAAAAGGAAAATATAAAATCTAATATGCTTGTTAACAATGAATTATTAGATATAAATTCTACAGATATTAAATTTCCAGGTATTGATAATGTAATTTCACTTATTGACTATATCAATTTAGATGCAATAATAGATAGCCACCCTGATATTTTTACAGACACTATCTCTTCTAGCGATTTATCAAACCTTTGGAAGCTAGATAAGTCATTTTACACTTATTCTTTTAAATGTGGTTTTTTCTTTGATTCTACCTTAGATGATAAAGGAAACATTTTAGAATCAACATATATTTTATCTTTTTCTAAAAAGCATAAAAAAGATGGAACTATTACACCATTTGATGTAGAAGTGAAATTAAACAAAAGCTACTATAATGACCTTAGAATTTCTGAAATGAGATTTTTTTCTCATAATAAATAGCTATTAAATTTTAAAAGCAATCGTTGAAAAATTAAATTTCAACGATTGCTTTATCATTATATCAAATAAAAAGGCCGCTTTCGCGACCTAAAAGGGGGATGGGGGGGTTAACTATATTAATTTAATAATATAGTATAAAAGATATATCTCTTTTACACTACTAGTATTACCCCTTTTCTCTTTTATATTCATCTTTTTTAAAATTCTCCAAATTCCCCTTTAAGATATAGTTGTATAACTCTATCTATAAATCGCACCCTATCTTTATTTACTATTTTTCTAATAGCTAATAACATTTCTATATTAGGATCATTTTCCATACTTTCTTTTTCTTCCTTCAACTTCTTTTCCTGCTCTATCGCTTCATAACTTTTCTCATTACTATTCCCCATTAATTTATTTATCAAGGTACTTGTGTCTAATTCACCACTTTTTTTCTCATTATTAAGATTTTCATTATTCCCATAATTTGAATTACTATTATAATTCTTATCATTTCCATAATTCATATTATTTGAATTATTATTATTCCCGTTGTTAAATCCACTATTATTCCCCATATTATTAAATGCATTACCCATATTATCCATGTTTATGCCATTTTGTCCAAGCATCTGTACCATACTCATCAATTGATTTTGATCAATATTCCCCAATAGTGAACTTAAGGTATTAAAATCTAATCCTAAAGGATTATTATTTTCCATTCCCCCATTCCCATAAACTTCATTTTCTCTATTTCTATGTTTTTTTCTACTCCCCATCTTTATCTCCTAACTACTTCTTTTTTTATATTATATGTATCTAACCTAAATAAATATTTATATTTTTTTGGAGGGCTATATAAATACAGCCCTCCAACAACTATCAATTTTTATTCAATTGATTAATTTGTTTAGATAAATTAATTATTTTACGATTTAGCAGCAGCCGTTTCCACCGAATCCACCGAATCCGCCTGATCCTCCGCATCCTAATAATAATAGTATTAATAACCAGCTATTGTTATCTCCACAATTATCATCACATCCGCCTCCGAATCCAAATCCGTTATTTCCACATAATCCTAATAAAAGAATTAACCATATAATATTATTAGATCCATATCCTGATCCAAATCCATTGTGCCCACCAGCACATGGGTTACAAGGCATTACTACTGTATTATTACATCCACATCCGCATTTTTTTGACATATCAATTTCCTCCTTAATTTTAAATTAGCATTTACAGCTATTTCCTGATCCACAACCAAATCCATTATTTCCACATAATCCTAATAAAAGAATTAACCAAATAATGTTGTTATTGTATCCAGGGTCTCTTGGCATTATATTGTGTTCTGGGTAATAAACTGTTTGTTTTACTTTTTTGAATTTTGGTTTTTCACAACAGCAGCAGCTATTGCATCCACATCCATGATTCATTTGTTGGCCACATCCACCACCAAATCCATTTCCACCAGCTAATAAAAGTAATAATATTAACCAAGTGCTGTTTCCACAGTTGTTATTACAATTGTTGTTATGGTGATGATTGTTGTTATTATTACATCCTTTATCATCACAGTCAGATCCATTAAATCCATTTAAGATATCATTAATTTCCATAAACAAATACCTCCTTATTTTTTTGTTTTTTTCTTTGTTTATACTATATACTATGACCTACCCTAATTTTTGACACTAAAATTAATCTATAAAAATAAAAAAAATAATTAAAGGTGATATCTTTGAACGTAAGACATCACCTTTAGCTTTAATACCTATTTAATTATCATCCCATCTTCTATTTCTATTATTCTACTGCAGCAATTAGCTACTTCTAAGTCATGAGTTACTATAATTATAGTTTTTCCTTCTTTATTAACTCTTTTAAATATTTCCATTATTTCTTTTCCAGTAGCCTTATCTAAAGCTCCCGTTGGCTCATCTGCAATTATAACATCAGGCTTGTTTATAAGTGCCCTTGCAATAGCTACTCTTTGGCACTGTCCCCCTGATAAATTTTTAGGTTTTTCTTTAACCTTTTCTTCTAATTTAACCTCTCTAAGACTTTCTAATACTCTTTCCTTTATCTCTTTCTTAGGAACTTTCGCATATTCTAGTGGTATCTTTATATTTTTAAATACTGATATATCATTAATAAGCCCAAAATGTTGAAAAATAAATCCAAAACTTTTATTTCTCATACTTGCTAATGCTTTCTCAGAAATTCCACTTACATTTTCTTCATTTAAAATATATTCTCCACTATCCATATTGTCAATAAGTCCTATAATATTCAAAAGTGTAGATTTTCCAGAGCCTGATTTTCCTATAATTGCTACCATCTCACCTTTTTTTATCTCTAAATCTACTCCATTTAATGCTTTCACTAAATTATTTTTTTTACCATATGTTTTATATACATTTTTAATCTTTATATCCATTAACTATTCCTCCCTAATTAAACTGCTCATAGGTGTTTCTTTTATTTTCTTTATTGGAATTATTATAATAGCTATATTTACAATGGCTATTATAATCCACATCATAATAAACCCTGTAATGCTAAACCCAGAAATAACACTCCTACTAATTATTAAAGGTACACTCATTATCCCTGCTAAAATAGTTATATATAAAACTTCTATTATTACAATATTTATAATCCTGCCTTTAGTTGCACCTAATGCAAAGTATATCCCAAACTCTTTTTTTCTATCATTAATTGAATTAATAATACTTAACACTAAGCTTCCCACTCCAATTAAAAATGTTAATAACAATATTGCTATATTGAAAAATTGTAATTCAATAAATAATTCTTTAAAGCTCTCCACAGCCTCTGTTATATTAGTAAACTGCACTTGAAATAAATCAAGTTCTCTAGCTTTTTCTTTTATTTTTATTTTATCTTCTGCACTTAAATCTGTTATATACGATTCTGAAATAAGTTTATAAAGGTATATATTTCCTAGACGATCAAACGTATTATCTTCAATTAAAAATTCTGGTACGATTGCTACATTATCATAGCTTATCATTGAATAATTCCCTATAGGTGTCTCTACAAACTCCTGTCCCTTTTTCAAAAAACCTATAACTTCAGCATTTCTCCATTTCTCATCTATATATACTTCAAACTCTGCACCAATCTCAGTTATTTTCTTAAAGTCACTGCCCAAAATTATGGGAACCTTTTCTTTATCATAATTTTTTTCATATTCATCAGTATTAAAAGTTCTTCCCTCACCTACTTCTATCTCAAACTCTTTCATATACTTTTCATTAACCATTAATCTAGTTAGCATATTTTCTATATTTGCACCATTTTCAACTTCTACACTGTTATCTAACTTTATATTTTTAACTAACATATTATTATTAGAAAACCCAAGCATATTAAAATTATCTTTTAAATAATGATAAAACTCATTATAATCTTTTATATCCTCTTTAGTAGATGTATTATTCATCCAATCTTCTACACTACTTATCTTATAAAGTTCTGAACTTCCTAAAGCTTTTTTTAAACCCGTAGTGGTCTTTCCATATTCTAAAAAGCTTCCAACTCCTACATATATAAGAAAAAATATAATAGTAAATTGAATTATAGCAATTATACTAAATAGTGGATGTTTTTTAAATCTATCAATAATAATCCAAGCAGTATTTCTCATCCCTTTATCTCCCTTTTAAAAGTTCACATATTTTATATTTACGAGTTTTTGTAAAGGATATAATAGAAACTATTCCACCTAAAAACACTATAATCAAATATGCAAACATAATACTAACAATTCCTATACTTTCTCCCATAAAAGGACTTAATGCACTTATTTTACTTAACACAAAATAAACAATCAATGCAGCCAAAAAGCCTACCGTAGCCAAGCTTATGTATTCTTCAAAAATACACTTAAATATACTCCAGCTATTCCCACCATAGCTTCTTCTAACTCCAATTTCCTTTAGCTTATACTTTGCGTAATATGATGTTATGTTTATTATATTCAAGAAAAACAACATACACATAAAACCAAATGAAGCCATCCCGGCTTTAGAATCTCCCATAACTTTAAAAAATAAATTTTTGCTCTCAACATTTTCATAAACACTTATATCTTTAAATTCATTTTTCATTGCATTTATCACATCTACACTACTACTATTTACATACATTTCAACTTCTTCATTATCTAAAGTATCCATATATCCATTCAGATTTATATAAAATGTATTATCATAAACACTAGATTTATTCTCTTTTCCTAACACGCCAATCACTTCAAATTTTTGTCCATTCACATTTATATATTTTTCATCAATAATATGTTTTTTCATATCCTTTCCAATTACAATATATTTATTATTCCCATTTTGAAAATCTTTTTTTTCTAAAAATCTTCCCTCACTAATTTTTATTTTCCCTCTTAACTCATTAAAATATATAGCCTGTCCATAGCTCACATCTACCCCAATATGCTCTATCGATACAGAAACATTTTTATCTTTAGAAAATAACTCTACACATTTTTCACCATTTATTAAATCACTATTTATTCCTATTGATGTAACTTCACCTCTATACATAGGATTTAATGACATAAAGTTATTATATGCATTGCTTAAACTTCCTATTGCTAAGAATATAGTAATAGCAATCCCTAAAAATACTCCTATTAAATACTTTTTACTCATAATCCCCTCCCATTTTTAAATAGATACTGCTCCATATCCAATGTCTCTCTTACCCTTTATAACAATATCTCTTTTATTTTAAATACTTTTAATTAATCAACCTTTACAATATAATTTATATAAATTCCCCCCCCATCACATTATATCATTTTTTTCCATTTAATCCATTTTTTTCTTTGAGTGATTCAAAATAAGCACAGTAATTTTTACTGTGCTTGTTTTTATCAAAATTTCTTTTTTAATCTAAATCTGTAGCAAACTCTAAGAATAAGTTATCTATAAGCTCATCTTTTCCTTTTTTATTTAGAGATGAGAAGAAGTGTAACTTTTCTTCTTTTTCTAATTTTAGAGTCTGTCTTATTAACTTTTCGCTTTTTCTTAAATCATTGTTTGAAAGCTTATCACTTTTAGTTGCAACAACTACAACATCATATCCATAATGCTTTATCCATTCATACATCATTATGTCATCACCAGTTGGCTTATGTCTTGAATCAACTAAAAGAACAACTCTCTTTAGTTCTTCTCTTCCAGCTAAGTAATCTTCTATTGTTTTACCCCAGCTTTCCTTTTCTACCTTTGATACTTTTGCGTATCCATATCCAGGTAAATCCACTAAATAAAAATCATTATTTATTAAGAAGAAGTTGATTAATTTTGTTTTCCCTGGTGTTTGACTTACTTTAGCTAACTTTTTTCTATTTGTAAGTGCATTTATTATAGAACTTTTTCCAACATTTGATCTTCCTACAAATGCAATTTCCACTCTTTCATCAATTGGATATTGTGGTTTTCTAACTGCTGATATTATAAATTCAGACTGCTTTATTCTCATTATTTTTTCACTCCAATTACTGCATTTTCAACTACCGTACTAACATGGCTTGCAGTTATTATTTTTAATGTTTCTTTAATACTCTCTGGTATCTTTTCTATATCTTTCTCATTTTCTTTAGGAATTATAATAGTATCTATTCCAAATCTTGAAGCTGCTAAAGCTTTTTCTTTAAGCCCACCTATAGGAAGAACTCTTCCTGTTAAAGTTACTTCTCCAGTCATAGCAATATTATGCTTTACTTGTTTTCCTGTAAGTGCTGATACCATTGCCGTAACCATGGTAACACCTGCTGATGGTCCATCTTTTGGCACTGCCCCCTCTGGTGCATGGATATGAATATCTTTTTTCTTATAAAAATCTTTTTCTATTCCATACTTCTCTGCGTTTGCACGAACAAAAGTAAATGCTGCTTTTGCAGACTCCTGCATAACTTCTCCAAGCTTTCCTGTTAGCTCTAGCTTACCTGTCCCATCCATCACTACTGCTTCAACAGGTAATGTATCTCCACCATAAGCTGTCCACGCCATTCCTGTAACTACACCTATTTTATCTTCTATATCCATTTCATCAATTGAATAAATCTTTTTACCAAGCAATTCAATAACTTTCTTTTCATTTACAGTCATAGATTTTTTATCTTTTTTTATCATTTCTGTTAATGCTTTTCTAACTAAAGAACCTAAACTTCTATTTAATCCTCTAACTCCAGACTCTCTAGTATAGCCCTCTATAATCATTTTTAAAGCTCCATCAGAAACTTTAATACTCTTACTTCCTAAGTTATGTTCCTTTAATTGCTTAGGTAATAAATACTTTTTAGCAATATTGAATTTTTCTTCGTAAGTGTAACCTGATACTTCTAAGATTTCCATTCTATCTAAAAGAGGTCTTGGGATAGTATCTAAACTATTAGCTGTTGCTATAAATAAAGTTTTAGATAAATCAATTGGAAGTTCCATATAATTATCTCTAAATGTATTATTTTGTTCTGAATCTAGAACTTCTAACAATGCATCTGATGGTTCTCCCTTATAGCTAGAACTTATTTTATCTATTTCATCTAATAATAAAACTGGATTCATACTATCTGCTGTTTTAAGTGCATTTACTATTCTTCCTGGCATAGCCCCTACATAAGTTTTTCTATGTCCCCTGATTTCTGATTCATCTCTCATTCCACCTAAAGCAATCCTTGAATATTTTCTATTCATTGATTCTGCAATAGATTTTACTATTGATGTTTTACCAACTCCAGGTGGTCCTACTAAACAAAGAATTGGACCTTTCATATCACCACTTATTTTCTTTACAGCTAAAAATTCTATTATTCTTTCTTTTACATCATCTAAACCAAAGTGGTCTCTATTTATAATTTCTTCTGCTTTTTTTAAATCTACAACTTCATCAGTATTCTTTTCCCATGGAATATCTAATATCCATTCAATATAAGTTCTTATTACATTTGCTTCTGAACTACTTGAACCTGCTGATTTTAATCTATTGATTTCATATAAAAGCTTTTCTTCTACTTCTTTTGGCAATTCTCTATTTTCTATAGCTTCTTCAAACTTTTCAACTTCTGATTCTTCTTCATCACCAAGTTCTTCTTGAATTGCTTTAATTTGCTCTCTTAAAAAGTATTCTTTTTGACTCGCATCAATTTTCGCTTTTACAGCACTAGTTATCTTTCTTTGAACCTTCAGTATATTTATCTCTTCTTCTAATATAACCAATAGCTTTTTCATTTTTTTCTTTGTATCAGTTTCTTCAAGCATACTTACTCTTTCTGCTTCTTTTGCTATAGCTATTCCTGACACTACATCTATTAATCTACTTAAATCTTCTTCTAGTTCAATTCCTTTTACAAGCTCAGGAGAAGTATCTCCTATAAGTTTCATATATGAAATAAAAGATTTTTTTATACTTCTTAAACCTGCTTCTAATAGTTTCTTATCTTCTTCTTTTACTTCTGCGTCTTTAATTCTCTCTATCTCTACTTCTAAGTATTCTTTCTTATTTTTAAACTTTACTATCTTACCTTTTTCTATACCTTCTACTAAAACTTTTGAAGTTCCATTTGGTAACTTCACTATTTGTTTTATATTAGCTATAGTTCCTACTTTACTTACTTCACTTTTTTTAGGTTCTTCAACCTCTGCATCCTTTTGTGGTGCTAAAAATATTTCTCCATTATTTTTCATTGCTAATTCTAAAGCACCTTTTGACTTCTCTCTACCTACTTCAAAGTGAATAATCATATTAGGAAAGATTGTTAACCCTCTAAGAGGAATTAAAGGAAGTACAATATTTTTCTCCATCTTACTCTTCCTCCAAACTTTTATATTATACTTATTTAGTATAACATAAGTCTATTATTTTTCAATAATTCCCCTTTTAATCTCTATTTTCTTATTTGAAATCCTAAATTTAAAACCCATCCTTGATTTCAAGGATGGGTTTTTATCAAATAACAATTTATTATTCTTCTATTTTAGCTTCTTCTAAAAGATTTTTTTTATCTTCATCTCTTATTAATTCTGGATCTTCCTTAGATGTTATACATTCTTTCTTAATTATAACTTCTTTAACAGCTTCATCAGATGGTACTGTAAACATTATGTCCATCATAACTTCTTCTATTATAGCTCTAAGTCCTCTTGCTCCAGTTTTTCTCTTAATTGCTTCTTTAGCAATTGCTTCTAATGCTTCATCATTGAAAACTAAATTAACGTTATCTAATTCAAATAACTTTTTATACTGTTTTACAAGTGCATTCTTAGGCTCAGATAAAATTTTAACTAATGCATTTTCATCTAAGTTTTCTAAAGTTACTATTATAGGTAATCTACCAACAAACTCTGGAATTAATCCAAATTTTAATAAATCACCAGGCATTATATCTTTTAATAAAACACCTAAGTCTTTTTCTACTTTAGATTGGATATTTGCTCCAAATCCTATTCCACTCTTTTCAGTTCTTTTTTCAATAATTTTATCAATTCCATCAAAAGCTCCACCACAAATAAATAAGATATTTGTAGTATTTATTTGTAATAACTCTTGATGTGGATGTTTTCTTCCACCTTGTGGTGGAACTGAAGCTACTGTTCCTTCAAGAATTTTAAGTAATGCTTGTTGAACTCCTTCTCCTGAAACATCTCTTGTTATTGATGGATTTTCTGATTTTCTTGTTATCTTATCAATCTCATCTATATATATTATTCCTTTTTCAGCTTTTTCAATATCATAATCAGCATTTTGTATAAGCTTTAAAAGAATATTTTCAACATCTTCTCCAACATATCCTGCTTCAGTTAATGTTGTTGCATCTGCCATAGCAAATGGTACATTAAGAACTTTTGCTAATGTTTGAGCTAATAATGTTTTACCTGAACCTGTAGGCCCTAATAATAAAACGTTACTCTTTTGTAATTCTACATCACCTGTAGTTTTACCTTTAGCATTTATTCTTTTATAGTGATTATATACTGCTACAGATAAAGATTTTTTAGCATTATCTTGACCTACTACATAATCATCTAAATGGTTTTTTATTTCTGCCGGTTTTGGTAATTTATCTAAAACAACGTCTTCTTTTTTCTCTACTATTTCTTCTTCTATGATTTCAGAACATAATTCAATACATTCATCACATATATATACTCCCGGCCCTGCAATAAGTCTTTTTACTTGATCTTGACTTTTACCACAGAAAGAACACTTTAGTTGCTTTTTATCTTCATACTTCGCCATAAACTCACCTCACTAAAGTAGACTATTCTTAAATTTCGTTTTTCTGAATTACTTTATCAATTAATCCATATTCCATTGCTTCATCAGCTTCTAAGAAATAATCTCTTTCAACATCAACATTTATTTTTTCTAAAGGTTGCCCTGTATTTTCACTTAAAATTTTATTTAATTTTTCTTTTATTCTAATGATTCTTCTAGCATGTATATCTATATCTGTTGCTTGCCCTTGGAATCCTCCTAAAGGTTGGTGAATCATAATTTCTGCATTTGGAAGAGCAAATCTCTTTCCTTTTTGCCCTGATGTTAATAAGAATGCTCCCATTGAAGCAGCCATTCCTATACATATAGTGCATACATCTGGCTTAATATAATTCATAGTGTCATATATAGCCATTCCTGATGTAATAGATCCTCCTGGACTGTTTATATAAATGTATATATCCTTGTCTGGATCTTCACTTTCTAAGAATAAAAGCTGTGCTACAACTAAATTTGAAGTCACATCATTTATTTCTCCATTTATCATTATTATTCTATCTTTTAATAATCTTGAAAAGATATCATAACTTCTTTCGCCTCTATTTGTTTGTTCTACAACCATTGGTACTAAACTCATACTTTTCCCCTCCTTAAAATGTAACATTTATTAGTATTAACATAATTTCTTTTTATTAATCTATAGTTTATTATTAATTTTATTTTAAATAATTGCCAGAAAAATCTCTTCTCTGGCAATCACTATCGTTACATATTATTTACAGTTGTTTTCTAATAATTCTATTACTTTTACAACTATCATTTCTTTTTCAATCATTTGTCTTTGAGTTGCAGCTAACATTTTTGACATTTCTTCTGCTTTATCTTCTGAAGTGTACATTTTTGCTAATTCTAATGCTTTAGCATTTACATCTTCATCAGTAATTTTCATGTCTTCTGCTTTAGCAATTGCTTCAATTACTAACTCACCTTTAACTTTTTTCTCAGCGTTCTCTTTCATGTATGCTCTCATTTTAGCTACATCATTTCCAGTGAACTCCATGTATTGCTCAAGGCTTAATCCTTGATATTGTAATCTATTTTCTAAATCTTTTACCATAGCATCGATTTCTTTTTCTATCATTGCATCTGGTATTTCCATTTTAGAATTTTCTATTACAGCACTTACTAATGCATCTTCAAATTCTCTTTTAGCTTTTTCTTCATTAGCTTTAACTAATTTTTCTCTCATATCATTCTTTAATGCTTCTAATGTATCAAATTCTGATATTTCTCCTGCTAATTCGTCATCTAATGCTGGTAATTCTTTAACTTTTATTTCTTTTACAGTTACTTCGAATTTAGCTTCTTTTCCGTTTAAGTCTTCTTTTCCATAATTTTCAGGGAAAGTTACTACTACGTCTTTGCTTTCTCCAGCTTTCATTCCAACTAATTGCTCTTCAAAGTTTCCTATGAATGATCCTGAACCAATTTCTAATGGATAGTCGTGTCCTTCTCCACCATCAAAAGCAGTATCTCCTATAAATCCTTTGAAATCTATAACAGCTGTGTCTCCATTTTCAACAGTTCCTTCTTCTTTAACTGAAACTCTTGCATTTTTTTCTTGCATAGCTTTTATTTGATTGTCAATTTCTTCTTCTGCTACTTCATATACAGGCTTTTTAACATCTAACCCTTTGTATTCTCCTAATTCAATCTCAGGATATACAGTTACTGTTGCTGTATAAACTAATTCTTTACCTTCTCCAACTTCTAAAACATCAATTGATGGGAAGTCTACAGGTCTTATGTTGTTTTCATCTAATACTTTTGGATATGTTTCATTTATTACTGTATTTACAGCATCATCAAAAAGAACTTCTAATCCATAAAACTTCTTGATCATCGCCATAGATACTTTACCTTTTCTGAATCCTGGGATATTAAATTTATTTTTATTTTTGTTGAATGCTTTATTTAAAGCAGCAGTAAACTTTTCTGCCTCTACTCTCACTTCAAATTTTACAACGTTAGCTTCTATTTTTTCCATTTTAGCTTCCATTTTTTATTCCTCCTAAAATAGTTCTTATTCATTTATTTAACTAGGCTATTATAACATAGTTTAATGCCTATTATCAAACCTTTATTGTTACATACTTCCTAATTTTACTCTTTAGAAAGGTTTCCCTTATTATCTAAATTATATTCGTCATTTCCAATTTTAACTTTCAGTTTCCCACCTACCCCTGAATCTCCTATTAATTCTGTTTCAGGTGATGCACTTTTATATATAGGTTTATAAGTGTTATTCACTATATCATAAATCCATATATATTTATTTTTAGCAGATGCACCAAAGTAAGGTAAGTTACTAATATATGCTATGGTATTTTCATCTATAAACTTTGGTGTGGCTTCCCATAGGTAATCTACTCCGCGTCCTTTTTCTTTTGCAAGCATAGCATCCTTAGGATATTTTGTTCCTTTACTTGAAACATATTCTTGTTTAGTTATATTTTTAGTATCTCCAGTTACATTTAATAGAAACATATTTTGATTCTTATCTAAAACAACCATTTCTTTTTTATCGCTAGATATACTACTATAATATCCTTTTTCTTCTATACTACTAAAAGTTACATTTCCATTTTCATCAAGTACTTTTACCTTAATAGTCTCATTGTCTAAAAGTTTATATTCTTTCACTATAGCTTTTGACACAACTTCTGGTGTTTCATCTTTTACTGGTGGTTTTGTAACTTCATCTTTCTTTTCTTCGCTAGGAGCATTTTCATTATTCACCCACGCTTGAAGACTGTTTATAATTTGGTTAAAATCCATATCTTTTAGTTTGAATTGATAAAACAAACCTAATGAAACAGCTATTAATACAACAATTATTAATGTAATTCTTAGTCTTCTTCGTTTCATTTTCTTTTCGTAATTTTTACTAAATATGCTTGGTTTAGCCAAATCCCATACCTCCTATTTTCTATTTCCCTTTTTTACATTTACATGCACATGTTTTTATACCTAACATTTCTTTTTCTTTATCTGTTAGCTTAGCTTCATTTTCAGTATAAGCTTCATACTCTTCTGAATCTTTTAAGTAAGTTTTTTTATCTAATCTTATCATAATATTGCTCCTTTATTATGTTAAACTTTATTTTACCATATATGTAAGTTTTTTTAAATATATTCATTATATATTCTCTAAAAATAAAAGTAACATACAACTAGATTAAATTTCAAGTATAATCTAGCCATATGTTATAATTGTTAACTTATATAATTCATAGGATTTGTATGTCTTCCATTTACTCTTACTTCAAAATGTAAATGTGGTCCTGTACTTTGACCTGTACTACCTACTTTTGCAACTGCTTGTCCTCTACTTACTTTTTGCCCACTAGATACAAGATTTTGACTTGCATGAGCATATAATGTTTGAACTCCGCCTCCATGATCGATTACTACAGTATTTCCATATCCACTCATTACTCCTGAAAATACAACAGTTCCACTATTTGCTGCAACTGTTGTTGCTCCATATGGTGCTGCAAAGTCTGTCCCTGTATGGAATCCATTTTTATCTCCCGTCACGGGATGAACTCTTGGTCCATATTGACTTGATATTCCAAAACTGCTTGGTCTTACAAATCCACTTGCTGACGGTGCTGTTCCTCCTTGATTTCCAATTTGGTCAAACACACCATCTATTTCTTTTTGTAATTCTTTATTAAAGTCAATTAAATCTCCAATTTCTTTTTCGATTCTTTCTTCTCTATTTTCCATATTATTTATAATATTTCTTTTTTCATTTTCTATAGCTTCTAAACCTTCTACTTCTGCTTTCCATTTATTTCTCTCTACTTCAGCTTCTGCTTTTAGTTTTTCTTGCTCTCTCTTGCTAACTTCAACTACTTTTTTATCGCCTTCAATTCTAGTTTTACTTTCTTCTAAAGTCTTTTTTTCTTTATCTAGCTCTTCTGTTAAAGCTTTTATTTCTGTTATAAGCTCTTGGTCTGTTTTTATAACTTTATTTATGTTAAATATTGTTGATATTAAGTCCCCAATTGATTCACTTGAAAAAATCATATGTAAAAACTGAGCATTCATATCCATTTTATAGTAACTGCTTAATCTTCCACCTAATATTTCTTCTCTAATCTTTTTTTCTTCTTCATTTTTCTTTATTTCATTTTCTGTATTTATTATTTCATTTTCAGTTTCTTTGATTTTATTTTCCAAAGTACTTATTTCATTATCTATTTTATTTATTTTTTCTGTATATCCATCAACTATTTTTTGATGCTTATCTAAACTTTCTGTCTTAACCTGGACTTCCTTCATTATTTCTGAAAGTCTTCCCATTTCATCTTTCTTTTTATTCTCTAATTTCTTTTTTTCTTCTTCTAAGTCATCTATCTTATCTTTATTTTGATTTATTTGATTTTGCGATTTTGTAGTTGCATATGCTACTATATCTCCTGCTAAAGGTACTGCCATCACTGCTATTAATATCATTGTACAAAGTTTCTTTTTATTCATATATCCCCCTTGATATCTGTAACTATAGAGAAAAATTCTCTATATCACTTACTATCCATTTTCCTTTTTTGTATATAACTTTCGTGAAAAACTTTTTATTTTCTTCTGAAGTTTGAATTCCTAATATTCCAAAGATATCTTTACTAATTGTATAGTTTACGTCACAAACTACACTTCCACTATATACTCCATCTTTATATTTAAATTCACTTTTTTCTTTATCTATCTTTATCTCTTTTAACTCATACTTATTTTTTAAAAATAGATAATTTTTTTCTAAAACATTATATATTTTTGTTTTAGCCTCTGGTGTTGCTTCTTTTATTTCTTCCTTATTTTCATTTGTTAATGCTAAAAATACACTTTTATAAAAACTATCTACCCCTGTCTCAACATTACTCCATAATTCATCATTTTCCATATCTAAGGCTACTTTTACTTGAACATTATTTTTAACAGTTACTTTAGGTCCTTCAATTTTCCCCCACGGAAATTCTTTTTCTATGCTTATAGCCACACTTCCATCCATAGGCATAGGTCCTATTTCTTTAAATTCTTCTACTGTTTTTCCTGATGAAACTCCATTTACTAAAACAGTAGCATCCTTATATTCAGACTTTACTGTAATATTATCACCTTTTAATTCTAAATTTAAATTAGTATTATCTAAAATAGATATTTCTCCTGTTTCCTTTATTACACCATAATTAGTATCAACTTTTGCTACTAAATCATATTCCCCTGGAAGTATTCCTGAAATAACTTTTCCTTCTTCTATATTTCTATCATTTAATGTTATATTTGTATTCTTCAAATTCGACGTTATCTTTATATCAAAAGTCTTTAAATCAATGTAGTAATTTTCACCTAAAAACACTTTTTCTTTTTTTACATCCATTACTTTTGATTTACCATTAGAAACTAAATTAACAAAATCACTCACATCAGCACTTCTTTCTAAAAAATACTGATTAAGTGGTTCTAGTTCTTTCTTACTAACCTTTTCACCATTTACTTTTATGATATTAGTTAATTTATTTACATTTCCTGTTTCTAAGCCACTTTTTAATTTTTCAACAACTTCTTCTCTGTTATTTGTAGGTGTTCCAATGAAATAACCTATAAAAAGGAAACCAACTATAAGGCAACAAACCACTTTCTTTTTGTGATTTCCCCATATAATCGATATATTTTCTTTATTAACTTTACTTAATAACCCCTTTATTTTTTCTTTTATATTTTTATCAGAATCTGTATTTTTCTTCATTTTACAACACACCCTTTATAACTATAATATACATTTTTTTCATTAAAAATCAATAATTTTAATTTTTTCTTCATAATTAGACTCTTATAAAAAAAGGATAGATTTTATCTATCCTACTCTAATATATCTATTAACCAACTTCCGCAATCACAACATTTGAATACTCTTATTACGAAAAGGTCTAGCTTATTATTTGTTAAAACATTTCTATATTTATCTGCTTCCTCTTTTGTAATAAATTCATCATTTTCATCAATATAACCATGTATTTGTACTATGTAATTATCTCTGCTTTTATTACAACATTCATTGTCATCTGCTGTTTGAATTTTTTCATAATCTAATTCACTGCTAAACTCTCTAATTAATGAAATTATATCCTCATATTCTTCAATATTATCTAGAAAATCTTCCTCTAAAAAACTTAAATCTTTAATTTTAAATAGTTCTTTCATAAACTATTCCTCCTATATATTATAGTTATTTTTTCCTAATCTATTCATATAATACTATGCTATAATGTAAAAAAGCAATTTTTATTTAAGGAGAAGATCTATGATTTTTGATACACATATGCATACTACCCTTTCATCTGATAGTGAAATGACTATTTCTGATATTATTAAAATGCAAGAAAAATTAAATATTGGTGTTATTTTAACAGACCACCTTGATTTAAATTATCCAAACAAAGATGAATTTCGCGTTGATTTAGATAAATTTTTTAACCTTTATAAAAAATATAGAAGTTCTAATCTTCTTTTAGGCATTGAGATTGGACTTGGCGATAGTATTCTTGAAGAAAATAATAGAATTTCAAAAGCATATCCATTTGATTTTATAATCGGTTCTGTCCATGCAGTTAATGATGAAGATATTTATTATACCTATTCACAAAAAGGTTTATCTAAAAAAGATTATTTCGAAAATTACTTTAAATCTGCAATTAATTATATTTCTGAATTTGATAATTTTGATTCTTTAGGTCATATTGATTATCCTTGCAGATATTGTAACTTCGATAATAATAATTTTACTATTCAAGAACATGGTGATTATCTAAAAAAACTTTTCAATATTCTTATTTCTAAAAATAAAGCTTTAGAAATAAATACTAGAAGATTAAATATTCCTGAAGTATATAGGGCTACAGTTGAAATATATTCTTTATATAAAGAATGTGGCGGAAATTTTGTAACTCTTGGTTCGGATGCACATACCTCTGATGCTATTTCTACAAACTTTGATATAGCTTTAGCTTTATGTAAAGAACTCAATCTTACACCTGTATACTTTAAAAATCGTAAAATGATTCCAATGCTTTAAAGAGAGGTCTTACACTTAAGCCTCTCTTTCTTATTACTTTTCATTTTAATATTTGAACTTTAAACTCTAATGTTGTAGCACTTCCTATTACTAAATTCCCTATATTTATACCTGCTTCAACGTTTCCAACAAGACCTACTCCATCTTTTTTTAAACTGCCATCTACTATAGTTGTATTTCTTGCTACTGTATCTATAAAAATCATATTTCTAAGATCAACCTCGCCCGTATTAGTTATAACCACCGTATACGTTATAACATCTCCAATTCCTACAAATTCCTTATCTGACTCTTTTACTATATTTACCTCATGAACTGGCATAGTCGTTCCTTTTATTGTTATTGAAGCTCCATTTCCTTTTTGACTACCGCTATTATTTTCAACTCCATAATTATACGTTAAATTATAATTATTTTGAGATATAATACTATCTGGATTTGCAATTACAGTTGTTTTATATTCAATATTTATCCCTTCTCCATTTTTTAAATCTCCTAAATTTATATTATTCAAATCACCATTTGGTACTGTTACTCCATTTATCTTTAAGCTTCCTGGAACAAAAGTTTGATTTTGTCCTAATGTAATCTGATGTATAAGATTTTTCACATCTGTAGGTCCATTATTCTTTATTGTAGTTGTATAAGTTACCTCTTCACCATTTTTAACCGTATTTTTATCACTACTTTCTGTAACTGTTAAATTAACTGGAATACTTACTCCTGTAATAGTTAAATCTGCTATACTTGTAACCACTGTTCTTTCTGTAAGCCCTGTATCTTCAAAATGTATTTCTCCTATGTTGTTTACTATAGTTGTATTTTCTATAGCACTTGTATTTCCTTCTATCTGTATAACCTTTACTTCATTTGCCAATACTTTTCCTACGCTTATTCCTAAATTAGTAATTGTATTTGTACTTGGTACACTATCAATTAAAACATTTGTAACTGTTATTAAATTTGAAATTGTATCTACTACTATAAGATTATTTATTTCTTTTGCATCATTATTCTTTACAGTTATTGTATATATAACCTTATCTTTTGAATTTACTATACTTGGCGTTACTATCTTATTTACATCTACATTATATAAAACTTCTTTGATAAGTAAGTCTACTTTATTACTAAAGGTTGTTCCACTTTTATTAGTATTATAAAGATATGTTGCAGTTGCTATATTAGATACAGTTAAATTCCCTACTTGTCCTATAGCATTAAAATTAAAATCAACTGTTCTAACCTCTCCCTTTGCAAGATTTCCTATATTTACTCCTGCTTCAATATTACTAGCATTTTGAGAACCATCTATATTCAAGCTACCTGCTACAAAGTTTATAGCATTATTTAGTGGGTCTACTAGATTTATATTATTGATAACAGTTTGTCCTATGTTTTTCACTTCTAAAATACACTTTCCAATTTCACCTATATATATTGATGTTCTATCCATTACTTTATTTATTTGTATTCCTAGGTTTAATACTTTTGTATTTATAAAATTTGAGTAAAATGTTCCATATGACCCATCTACATCATTTGGATTCGTTGTATATGTGTAAAAGCAATCACTAACATTTTCAATTACTGTATTTACAGGTAACGTTCCTACATTCGCTTTAAATTCAATACTTTTTGTTTCTCCACTATTTATATTTCCAACTAAAATATTTTCTGGAAGTGTTATTAATTCATTTACTATACCATTTATTTTTACAGTTCCTTCTGCTAAATTAAGTCCACTATCTAAAATATCCCTAACTGTAAGATTTGTACCTATTGTGTTTCCTACATTTTTAACTGTTATTACATAGGTTATTGCACCATTTAGAGGAACCTCTGTATCTCCTTGTTTGCTTATATTTATATAAGCTTTTGTAAGGGTAGTTGTTAATATATTGCTCTCTACTGTTTGTAAAACTCCAGCCTCTTTATATGAAACTGTGCATTTATTATCTATATTTTTATAAGGAAAAAAATCTTTTACTGCCACTTGAAATTTCACCTTTGATGATACACCTTTAGGAATAGTTCCAACTAATATACCTGTCCCTGGGTTTGCACCTGTTTTCTGAACCTCATCTACAAATACTAGATTTTCAATAAACATAACCTCAGTTGGAATATTATCTACTACTTTTACATCTGTAACATCAACAGCTCCATCATTAATCACTTCAATTGTATAGATAATTAAATCTCCAATATCTGCATAATCTATATCTGCACTTTTAATTACTCTCACTGCCATAAACTAATTCACCCTCCAATTTTTAATTGGTGGTCTTATTCCTAAAAGGCTTAATACATTTCTAATGTCATTAAACATAACAATGCTTCCACCACCTGCAAATAATAATCCTAACAACTTATTTGTTCCATCTTCAAATAGTAGACTTCCCGAATCTCCTGCTGCTGATGAAATTGTGCATATAATTTGGTCAACAAAAAAACTACTTCCTGGAAGGTTTAATCTAATAGTCCCTCCAAGGGTTGATATCACTCCTCTTGTAGTTTCTGTAGTTCTTCCACTTTTCACAACCTTCATTCCCAATTTAGGAATTCCTAAATCTTTTATCTCACCTACATTTTTAATTATATTTGCAAAAATGCTCTTATCATACCCAACTGCTAGCCCACAATCAACCTTATTTGAAGGTGTTCCTGACATTGGAAATGTTTCAGGTTGTATTGGTATATATTTTACAACCTCACCTATTCTATTTGCAGGATTTGGGTCAAATGCATAGGCTGTTTGATATGCTACATTAAATTTAAAATTAGTATTTACTCCACCTAGCACATGATTATTACTTAATGCATATTTCTTTAAATTTGTAGCATTTCCTTTTTCCATAGGGCCTCCATAAGTACCTATTCCCCCCCAAAACTCACGACCTATTGCATAACCTCCCTGTAATGGTCTTACCGTTTGGTCAAAAGTGAGTGGCTTTATATCACCACATTCTATTACATCTGTAAAAACTCCACAGTGTGTTTTAGGAATCATAATACTTTGTGCTACTGCTGATTCTGGTAACTTTTCCTTAACATAAACATGCATACAACTAAGATCTGTTTCTACACCATTCATCACTTTATTTCCAAGTCCTATTCCTACTATATTATCTGAAGTAAACATTTTTATATAATCATTTTTACATATATCACAAATAAACTCTTCTAAATTCATATTTACTCTCCATATAAGTTTTCCTTTTTCATCTTATGCACAATGACTTTACTTTGCTAATTTATCTATATACAAAACTAAAAGCTTGAGTAAATTTTACCCAAGCTTTTAAAATTTTTATTTTTTAATTTTACTTATTGCATACTCCAACATATTTTCTACATTATTATTATTTTTTCCTCCACCTTGTGCTAGAGTCTTGCTTCCTCCACCACGGCCATCTAACAATGTAATTGCATCTTTTAAAAGATTCCCCATATGAACATCTACATCTTTTGATGCGGAGAATATAACATTTACTTTTTCCTCATTTGTTATTCCTACTAATGAAATTGTATTTTCTAACTCACTTATTTTTTCTATCATTTTACTTATCTTTTTAACATCTTCTTTATCATAAACCTTTTTAAATACTTTAATTCCATTAACTTCATCACAGTTTTGAACTATTTCTTTAACCTTCATCTTACTATTTTCATCTAAAAGAGTCTTATTTTCTTTATTTAAAGATTTTATCTCTTCCTTTAAGTTTTCTATTCCTTTTAGAACTTCATTTTCACTACAACTTAAATATCCACATACTTTTTTAGAAAACACATCTCTTTTTAGTGAATCCTCTATTGCTCTTTTTCCTGCTAAGTATTCTATCCTTGTATTTCCTTTATGACCTTCTGCTCTCTTTAACTTTATACACATAAGCTCTATTGTACTTGAGGGATGAATCCCACAACATGCATTTATATCTAAGTCATCAATTCTAACTATTCTAATTTTTTCATTAGTTTTTGGTAAGTCACGTCTAAGACTCATCTTTTTTAATTCTCTTTTATCAGGAAAAATAAATTCTACCTTTAAATTTTTAAATATATTTAGATTCGCAAATTCTTCTGCTTCTCTTATCTCTTCTTCTGTAACTTTTCCTACTATATCTATAGTATTAATTTCTTCTCCTAAATGAATTCCTGCTGTATTTTTATTAAACAACTTATAAAAACATCCTGATAAAAGATGTTGTGCTAAATGTTGTTGCATATAATCAAACCTATGCTCCCAATCAATTTCACATTTTAATCTATGCTTTTTTAGAATATTCTTTTCTACTACATGATAAACTACATCATTTTCTTCATAAAGGTCTACTACTTCAATTCCTTCAATAGTTCCCTTATCTTTTGGCTGTCCACCGCCACCTGGAAAAAATGCTGTTTTATCTAAGGAAATATGATACTTTCCATCTTTTTCTTTTACATCTTCTACTTCTGCTATAAATTCTTTTATATAATTATCTTCATAATATAACTTTTCCAAAAAATCACGTCCTTATCTTCTTTATTTCCTTAGTATACCAAAATAATAAGTCCTTACACAAAAATTTTGCATAAGGACTCTTTTCTTTAGCTAAACAATGAAAAATGCTGCTGCTATAATTAAATATACTGCTAAAAGCTGTACTCCTTCAAGCCAATTTGATTCTCCATCACTTGCTACTCTGTTACCAATTAATACTGCAACAATAAGTGCCACTAATTCAAATGGACTAAATATTATACTCATTGGCGTAAATAGAAGACTTAAGAATATTAATACTGGTGCAACAAATAGAATTATTTGAAGACTTGATCCAAGTGCAATTTCTACTGCAACATCCATTTTATTTTTCATAGCCATAACTATAGCTGTGCTATGTTCTGCAGCATTTCCTATTATAGGAATAATTATTATACCCACAAAGAACTCACTTAATCCTAATGATTTTGTTAAAGGCTCTACACCTGAAACTAATAATTCTGATTCAATTGCTATAAAGACTGTTGCTACTGCTAAAACCAATATTGATTTTTTCATACTCCAGCCCTTTTCACAATTTTCTTCCTTTTCATCACATTCAGTCGCTTCTACTGCATAAATATCTTTATGTGTAAAAAATGAAAAAACTAAACTTAATATGTAAATTACAAACATAACAACTGCAACAAATATACTTAACCCTTCATATCTAGTATTAAGAAGATTCTGATCTACAGTATGTGTAAATATTGCTGGTATTGTTAATCCAATTACTGCAAACAATAGCATACTTGAACTAACTTCAATTACCTTCTTATTAAATTTTTGATTTTTATGTTTCAATCCTCCTGCAAGCATACTTGCTCCAAGTACAAGAAGAATGTTTCCTATAACAGAACCTGCTATAGATGATTTCACCACTTCAAATAAGCCACTTTTAAGTGCAAAAAAGGATATTATAAGTTCAGTTGCATTTCCAAATGTTGCATTTAAAAATCCTCCAAGTTTTGGTCCTGTAAAATGTGCAATCCCCTCTGTTGCCTCACCCATAAGTCCTGCTAACGGAACTATTGCAAGTGCTGATAAGAAAAATACTATTACAGGATTAATCCCCATAAAATGTGCTATTATACTTATCGGTATAAAAATCAAGAGTAATCTTAATATTTTCATTATTTTCCCTCTTTCTCTATTTATTTTCTTTTTTAGCTTACAACAAAATTATTAACAATCTAAGAACACACTTCTCTAAATACAATTTTTAGTATTTCCATATTTTCTTTATTCTCCTTTTAATTTTCTCACTATTTTTTTAATAATTTCATTATTTATTATCTATTTTTATGATTTTTTTATTCTTTAAACCTAATTAATTTATTTTTTTATCTATTATAGCTTTTCCTTCTCAGACCTTGTTTTACAAGTTTTTGGGCTTTTTTCACTTTTATTACATTCATATTTTTTTCACTTTTATTTGTTTTTTCTTGTTGACTATTATTTTTTAGGGATATATAATAAGTTCATGCAGTACACAAAACTGCACATACAAAAGATAATAATTAAAGACAGTGATAAGAAAGAGTAGAAGTACCTAAGCTTTACAGAAAGTTGCCGGTTGATGAGAGGCACATAGTCATTTACTTTGAATACGTCTTGGAGTCATGCATCGAACGCTTTTAGTCAGTAGATGTTATCGGATAAGCTCGTTAAAGCTATTAAGGTTATATTTTTATAACGAATTAAGGTGGTACCACGTGAATGTTCTCGTCCTTTTATATAGGATGGGTTTTTTTTATACCCTTTTTTAGTAAAACTCTACCTTTGATTAACTTTTGTACTACTCATTTAACTTTTCTATACTAAGTTGAGTGCAACAAAAAAAGCCTACAAAAACTTTTATTTTTGAAGACTAAAAAAACTAGTAATTAACGAATAACCTCGGAAATTATATCGTTAACATTCTCACTCATATTGGTTTTTTATAGTATTTCTTCAAATATAATATACCAAATTAGTCCTTAAATATTGTGTATA
Organism: Clostridium sp.; assembly: GCF_051650885.1. GTDB lineage: Bacteria > Bacillota > Clostridia > Clostridiales > Clostridiaceae > Clostridium. The sequence continues at coordinate 15,681 of NZ_JBOFRG010000359.1, read as the reverse complement.
TAAAATTAGGCACTCAACTTAATATAGATAAAATGTAATTCTATTTAAAGAAATATTGCAACACATAACTATTATATTTCTTTATTTATTACAGGTCAACTAAATTGACTATTTTATAAGCAAACCAAAAAAATATTATATAGAAACTAAAATAATGGAGGGAAATTTATGAAAAACGTATTAGATACTTTAAAAGAACGTGGATACATAAAGCAATTCACACACGAAGATGAAACACATGAATTATTAGGAAAAGAGAAAATAACATTTTACATCGGATTTGATCCAACTGCAGATAGTTTACACGTAGGTCATTTCATAGCTCTTATGTTTATGTCTCACATGCAAAAAGCAGGTCACAGACCAATAGTATTAATCGGTGGTGGAACTGTTACAATCGGAGATCCAAGTGGAAAAACTGATATGAGAAAAATGCTTACTGATGAGCAAATTCAACACAACGTTGATTCAATAAAGAATCAAATGTCAAGATTTATAGATTTCTCAGATGATAAAGCAATTTTAGTTAATAACGCTGATTGGCTTAGAGGATTAAACTACATTGATTTCTTAAGAGAAGTTGGTAGCCAATTCTCAGTAAATAAAATGCTTGCTGCTGAATGTTTCAAAAGAAGATTTGAAGCTGACAGAGGGCTTTCATTCTTAGAATTTAACTACATGTTAATGCAAGCTTACGATTTCTTAGTTCTTAACGAAAAATACGATTGTAAAATGGAATTAGGTGGAGATGACCAATGGTCTAACATGATAGCTGGTGTTGACTTAGTTAGAAGAAAAAAATCTAACAGTGTTTACGCTATGACTTGTAGCCTTTTAACAAATAGTGAAGGAGAAAAAATGGGTAAAACTGTTGGTGGAGCTTTATGGCTTGACCCTGAAAGAGTATCTCCATTTGAGTTCTTCCAATACTGGAGAAACATCGCTGATGCTGATGTTGAAAAATGCTTAAAGCTTTTAACATTCGTTGAAGTTGATGAAATAAAAGCATTATGTGCTGTTGAAGGTGCTGAAATAAATAAAGCTAAAGAAAGATTAGCATTTGAAGTAACTAAATTAGTTCACGGTGAAGAAGAAGCAGAAAAAGCTTTAAAAGCTGCTGAAGCTTTATTCAAAGGTGGGGCTTCATTAGAGCATGTTCCTACTATAGAAATTACTGAAGAACAATTAGGAACTAACTTAATTGAAATTTTAGTAGCTGAAAAGATTATTCCTTCAAAATCTGAAGCTAGAAGATTAGTAACTCAAAACGGATTATCATTAAACAATGATAAAGTTACTGATATCGCTCAAACTATTGAAAAAAATCACTTCGAAGAAGGATTTGCAATGGTTCAAAAAGGTAAAAAAGGATTCTTCAAAGTTATAATTAAATAATTTTTGAAAACTTATATAAATAAGCATGGTAGATAATTTTTCTACCATGCTTATTTTAATCTCTCTATTTTGTATAGTTGTAGATTTTTTCAAGCTTCTCTTGTATAGCCTCTGATACTTTTATCATATATTCATCAAAAACTTTTTTATCATTCATAAATGGTGATAATACGCAAGCTCTAAGAACTGTAACTTTTTGAACCTTATCCCACTCTTCTTCTGTAAATCCTACTCCTTTAACAAATCCAAGTGGACTGTTTCCATAGTCAGGTATAGCAAAATCTGTATGTGAAGTTATAAAATCATTACTATATAATCCACCTTTAACATATGATGCTTCTTCATAAAAATCATGGTTTAATTTATTCATTTTTTCTAAATCAGTATTTCCTACTTCATTAAATGCAAAGTCTACCATATTAAAATCTGGCTTTATTAATGTATGTAATACAACCTCTTTTCCATTTATATTAAACTTTTTATCACTTAAATAATCATATAGATTCATTGCACCTTCAATTGATGCACCCATAAGCTTTCCATATCCTGTAATATTAAGTGGTAAAGTTCTATGTGCAGCCCAAACTCCTGCTGCCGTTGCACCAGCTTTTGACCCTTCAAGCATAAATGCTCCAAGTAATGCCGGAATATCCATTCCTTTTTCAAATACATAAGTTGCAAAGTATGAGATTGAGTCTCTCATTCTTTTATCCTTTATTACTATTCCACCTGCTGAATATGGAATATATCCCATTTTATGTGGGTCTATAGTAACACTATCTGCTTCACTTATTGCTTTAAATGCTTCATAAGTATCATCTTCAGGCCACTTTGTATTTTCATCTAATAAAACTTCATGAGCTAAATATGTTTCTTTTATTTTTTCTTTAGGTATAAAGTTATATTCTTCATCTAAGAATATTGACCTTGCATATCCACCATATGCTGCATCAACATGAACATAAAAATGTATTCCTTCTTTAGCAAACTTATCTCTAAGTTCTATTATTTTGTGGATATCATCAACTGCCCCTTCTTCAGTTGAACCTACTACTCCAACCACACCAATTATCGGGATTTTTTGTTCTGTAAGCTCTCTAATTTTTATTTCTAGTTTATTTATATCCATTCTAAATTTTTCTGTTACTTCTACTGCTACAGCACTTTCTAATCCAATCCCTATAATATCTGCTGCTTTAAGCCATGAATAATGTTTGGTTTGTGGAATAATCCATTTTCCTAACTTTTCTATTTTTTCTGTTCCTTCTCTTGCTGAATGTTCCTTAAGTTCGTCTAATTTATCTGGTACTTTTTCTACTAAATCTAATATTTCACTAACTGAAATATTTAAAAGTCCCCATTCATCTTTTCCTTCAACAAGTTCTGGTGCTACTTCCTTCATTGCAAGTGGTAAAGATTTAAGGTTTCTTGCATACCATATAGCTTCTAAATTTGCAATTGATCCATCAGCACAAATATGTCCCCAACCAATACCGTCTTTATAACCCATAAGTTTTGCAAAATCTTCTCCTACTTCTTCTTCCATTTGTGAAGTTCCAGGTGATGATTCATAAGCTACATTATTTCCGTTATAAAGCATTGCTCCAAAATACCCTAAGATAGCTGGCATTAAAGTCTCTGAATTCATATGACCTAAAAATCTTGGTGAATGCCATGGTAAAGATTGAGATCTTAATCTACGTGAAAGTTCTTTTAAAACATCTTCCATCTTATCTACTGATTCAATAAATTCTTCTGTTCTTTGCTCTCTTCCATTTATTATTTCTTTATCTTCTGGATGATAATTTCTTCTCCATTCACTATGATCTTCAAACATCATACGAAGATATTTAGAAAACATATCTTTATTTTCTGATTTAGGACCTAAAAACATTGCTTTTAAATCTAAGTCATCTTTCTTTAAATCTTTCATCTAATTCTAGCTCCTTTTCCTATCTTATTTTGGTATATATTCTTCCATTTTTTCAGTATTTGGTCCACCTGGTTTTTTCCAACTAGGTTTCTTAACTGCATAGATAATTAATGGAATTATAAACATTGCAACCGATGCTATTACTTGGAACGAAACATATGCAACTGGACTTATACCTGAAAGTGGTATTAAACTTGCAATAATTGTTAAAATTACTCCTATTAATGCAAGTATTGCTACAAACCACATAGTTCCCATTCCACCTAACCTAAATGGTCTTTCAAGTTCTGGCTTAGAATATCTTAATTTAATAATTGCAAGAATCATTAAAATATAAGCTAAACAATATATTATTGTAGTTGTAATTGTAATCATTACAAATGCTGTATTTACATTTGGAACTACTACATATACAAATGCTAATAATGAAATTACAATTGCTTGAATTATTACAAATGTAACTGGTACACCTTTATCATTTCTTTTTTGAAATACTGGTGGTAATAATCCTTCTTCTGCAACTTTTATCATGGCTTTTGATGGTCCTAAAACCCATGCTGATAATTGTGCAAGTATTCCAACTGCAATCATCCATCCAATAATATTTGTGAAAATCATTGGAATTCCTAAAGCTTCAAAATATAGTGAAAATGGTTGTAATATATTTGAAAACTCCATAGTCCCATTTGGCACTACATTTGCCATAGTTAAACCTGTAATTAAATTTAATATAATAATAACTATTAATGTAAAAATTATAGCCACAGGATAATTTTTCTTTGGATTATCAATATTATTTGCATGAACTGATGAAATTTCAATTCCTGCAAATATAAACACAATTGCTGAGAATAATGTTAATGTTCCACTGTTACTAAAGTTCGGAAATATCTTACTTACAGAAACTCCACCTGCTAAATATCCTTTTGGATTTATTCCAAATTTCGCAACATAAATAAGGCCTAAAATAATTAGTAATGCAAATGGAATATATACTCCTATAACTGCACCCCAATTTCCAACAACTTTAACCATATCAGTTCTTAAATTAAGTAATGTAACAAGCCAGTATCCTACAATAATGCAAATAAATATAAATACATTATTTTGAGCAAGCTTCACATTTCCTAATCCATATCCAATCATAACTCCTATAGTTGAAGCTATCATAACCATTCCAAAAAACATTTGAACCCATAAAAGCCATGAGGTTACAAATCCAAATCTATCCCCAAAAGCTTCCTTTACCCAAACTTGTGGACCTCCCTCTTTTGGATATGCTGTTGCAAGTTCTGCTGCTATAAGTGCAATTGGAATTGCAAATAAAACAACGGCTGCAATAAGGTATGATATTTGTGTCCAACCAGTTGCTGCTAATGTAGGAACACTTCTAACTGTTCCAAAAAAAGCCATTGTAATACCAACTAATTGAACTAATGTTAGTTTCTTTTCAGCTCCCATAAAATTACTTCCTTTCATTATATTTATTTAAATATTTCTATTCCTTTTTAGTATTCTAATAAAAAGAAAATTTATACAAGCCTTAATTTCCCATTTTTATACGCAAAAAAAGTCACTAGCAAATGCTAATGACTTTTCTTTTATCTTTAAAAGAATTATTTCATTCTGTTGTAAATTCTTTCTAATTTCTTTTGTATAGCTGTATCTACTTTTTCCATATATTCTTCAAAAGTACCTAAATCATTTATGAATGGTGAAAGAACACAAGCTCTTAATACAGTAACTTTTTCTACTCTATCCCACTCAGGTCTTGAGAATCCTAATCTTTCAACATATGGGAATGGGCTGTTTCCATACTCTTCAACTGCGAAATCAGTGTGTGAAGTTATGAAATCATTATCGTATAATCCACCATTTACATATGAAGCTTCTTCATAGAAGTCATGGTTTAAAGCGTTCATTTTAGCTAAATCAGTGTTTCCTTCTTCATTGAATGAGAAGTCTAACATGTTGAAGTCTGGTTGAACTAATGTATGAAGTATTATCTTCTTACCGTTAACCATGAACTCTTTGTTTTCGAAGTGTTTGTGTAAGTTCCAAGCACCTTCGATACCAGCTCCCATTAATTTTCCGTATCCAGTGATGTTTAATGGCATAACTCTGTGTGCAGTCCATACTGATGCAGCAGTTGCTCCAGCTTTTGAACCTTCAAGCATGAATGCTCCAAGTAATGCAGGAATATCCATTCCTTTTTCAAATACGTAAGTTGCGAAGTAAGAAATAACTTCTCTCATTCTTGTATCTTTTATAACTATTCCACCTGCTGAATAAGGAATATATCCCATTTTATGAGGGTCAATAGTTACAGTTTCAGCTTCACTTATAGCTTTGAATGCTTCATAAGTATCATTTGATGGCCATTGAGTTTGTTCATTTAAGAATACTCCATGCTCCATGTATTTAGCTTTTAATTCATTTTCAGGTATGAAATCATAGTTTTCATCTAAGAAGATTGATCTAGCATATCCACCGTATGCAGCATCTATGTGTACATAGAAGTAGATTCCTTCTTTAGCTAATTTGTTTCTTAAAGCTATAATTTTGTGTATATCATCAACTGCACCTTCTTCAGTTGATCCAACAACTCCAACAACTCCTAAAGTAGGAATTCCGTTAGCAGCGTTTTCTCTGATTGCAGTTTCTAATTCATCAATTTTCATTCTGAATTTTTCATTAACATCTATTTCTTGTACAGCTTCAGTTCCAAGTCCGATTATATCAGCAGCTTTTAACCATGAGTAGTGCTTAGTTCTTGGTACAAACCATTTACCTAATTTAGCAATTTTTTGCCCGTCTCCTCTAGCTGAGTTTGTTTTTATGTTATCAAAGTCTTTAGCTTTATCAGCTAAGTCTAAGATTTCTTCTGTTGACATGTTTAATAATTCCCACTCAGTTTTTCCTTCAACTAATTCAGGAGCAACTTCTTTCATTGCAAGTGGTAATGATTTTATGTTTCTAGCATACCAAATAGCTTCTAAGTTAGCTATTGATCCGTCAGCACAAATATGTCCCCATCCTTTTTCGTAGCTCATTAATTTTGCAAAATCAGCTCCTACTTCTTCTTCCATTTCTGAAGTTCCTGGTGATGATTCGTAAGCAACGTTATTTCCGTTATATAACATAGCTGCAAAATATCCTAATATTGCTGGCATTAAAGTTTCTGAGTTCATGTGCCCTAAGAATCTTGGTGAATGCCAAGGTAATGATTGTGATCTTAATTTTATTGATAATTGAGTTAAAACGTCCTCTACTTTTTCAGCAGTCATTGCGAAATCAGCAGCGTTTAAATCTTCTCTTTTAATTATTGGTTGATCTTCTGGGTGGTAGTTTTTTCTCCACTCACTATGATCATCAAATAATCTGTTAAGGTGTTTAGTATAAACATCTTTATTTTCTGATTTTGGTCCTAAAAATAAGGCTTTTAAGTTTAAATCTTTCTCACTCATTATTAACATCTCCTCAAATTTTAGACAATATGACCATTTAAAATATTTTTTCCTAAGCCTACAAAAACTTTAAAACTCCATTTTAAATTACCATATGTCTCTTTATTTATTGTATATATAAAATTAATTCACTAAGAAGCTTGTCTTCTTATTAAACTAAATCTTATCAAATTGTTTTACATAACATCTTGTATTAATACAAACTAGGTCTATAACATAGCTTGTATTAACACTGAATAATGTTACTTGTCCCTATTTATTCAATAAGAACATTAAAGATTCAAATCAAATCTTTTTAAAAATAATACCTAATAAATTAATAGCTAAGACTCTTCTTAGTCTATCTAGCTTATGTATAAGCTTTAACTCATCAATAAAATTTTTCACTTCCACCTAATTATTTGATTACTATCTATAGCCCGTAGATACAAATTAAATAATTTGGCTTTGTGCATCTCGTTTGACGCACCTTACATATACCATAATATGCTTTTAAAATTTTTTGTCAAACAATTCCCCACCTTTTTTTTACACCAGTATATCTTTTGTTTATTTTTTGTACTTATTATTAATATTTTATCTATTTTTACATTATTTTTAAACATATTTAATTCATATTTTAGACTCTTTTTATTTTCATTTTTAATATTTTAGACATTTATATGCAGTAATAGCACATTTTATAGTACTTTTTTTTAAGTAATTTATTAATTCTCATACTTATTTTATTTCTAAATTGTGCAACGTTTACTTTTCTATTTCCGTTACTTTTTCTCTTTAATATTAGAAAAACTACTCTAAATTAAGGTAGCTTTTCTAATTTATTCTTTTTATCTCAAAAAAATTACAGTGATTTTTTGTAAACTTTAACTATATCTTCTTTAGTTAACTCTCTATATCCCATTAAATTCCCTGTTCTTGTACAATGTTCTGCCATTTCTTCAAAATGCTCTTCATTTATTCCTAAGCTAGTTAATGTATTTTTTATTTCTAATGTTTTGAAAAAGAATTCTTTTGTTTTTTCAATAGCAAGCTTTGCTATTTCTCTTTTTTCTAAATTTCTATCAATTTCCCAAACATTAGTTCCAAACTCTACAAACTTCTCTAAAGAATCTTCATCTAAAACATGCTCCATCCAATGTGGTGTTAATATTGCAAGTCCAACTCCATGAGTTATATCATAATATGCACTTAACTCATGTTCCATAGGATGAACTGACCATCTTATAGATTTTCCACAAGATAACAATCCATTAATTCCAAGACTTGATGCCCACATTAAATTTGCTCTCGCTTCATAATTTTCACCATCATTATATGCAATTTCTCCATACTTAATACAAGTCTTTAAAAGTGCCTCACACATTCTATCTTGAAGGTATGCTCCCTTATCATTACTGAAATATACTTCAAATATATGGCTCATAATATCTGCTGTCCCTGCTGCTGTTTGATTTTTAGGCACAGAATATGTATACTCCGGATCTAAAATAGATGCCTTTGGTCTTAAGCTTGGATGTCCAAAACTTAATTTTTCTTTTGTTTCTAAGTTACTTATAACTGCACTTGGATCCATTTCTGAACCTGTTGCTGCAAGTGTTAACACTGATACTATTGGAATTGAATCCTTTACCTTTGATGAATCTAATAATAAATCCCATGGATCTCCATCATAAAGCGCTCCTGCTGCTATAGCTTTTGCACAATCTATTGTACTTCCTCCACCAACTGGTAATATAACATCTATCTTATCTGCTTTTACAAATCTAATTCCACGTCTTACCGTTTCTATTCTTGGATTTGGTTCAACACCAGAAATTTCTATACATTTTATATTGTTTGCATTTAACAAATCTAAAACTCTATCATATAAACCATTTCTTCTTATACTTCCACCACCATAAACAAGTAATACCTTTTCACCATATTTTTTTATTTCTTCTGGTAAGTGCTCAATTGCTCCTTTTCCAAAATGAATATCTGTTTTTATTGAGTAATGAAAATTTTTCATCTCTTCGTACCTCCTTAAATTATCTATACTAATATTATAACTTAACCTCTTATTATTATAATGTTAATATTTTTTTATTTTACTTTTTCATATATTTCCTTATAATTATAAAAGTAGTTATTTAAAGATAATTTATATCAATTAGAAAATTTAGGAGGTTTTATGAAAAATATAGATTTAATATCATATCCATTTTTAAATGAGAATTTTGGTTCTGTTGACCATGAAGTAATGACTGATTATCTTTCATCAATCCTTGGAAGAATCCTTTCATTAGAAACCCCACTATATGATGAAACTTTTTGGTTGATGGATAAAGTCCTTCATTTAAATGGTTCAATTCGTGGAAAATTAGCCATTACTTCAGAAGATATTGACTATGGCTTAGCTTTAATGAAAAAATTTAAAGAGTTAAATAAAGATAGAATATCTAGCTTTGTTTATCCAACAGGACACCCAGTTGCTTGTGAATATCATGTTGCAAGGGGAATTTCTAAACAAATTTGCAGACAACTTTATGTTCTAAAAAATGCTAATATTAATGTTCCTCCTATATTAATAGATTTTTCTAATCTAATAACTAATTTATTATTTGTTTTTTCTTTAGAAGTTAATAGACAAAATAACGTTGAAGAAAAAGTATTTATATCAAAATCTTATTAAAAAGGAGTTTTACAAATGAAAAAATCAATTTTACCTAAAATAATAATAGCAATAATTGCAATTATTGTTGTTATCGGAATTATTTTTGCCGGACATAATTTAATCAAAGGTGAAAAAGGAGAAAAAACTATACATATTACTGTTGAGGATTCTTTAAATCATCATTACTTAGTTAAAGATAAAGAATTCCATACAGATGCTAAAACACTTGCTGATTTCCTTAAAGAAAATCAAAAAGAACTTAAAGTTAACTTTGAACAAACTAAATGGGGACCTTTTATTACAGGAATGATGGGATTAAACAGTCCTAGTATGGATAAAGGACCTTGGTGGATGTACGGATATGACTCACCATCTCAAAAATTAAACTTTAAAGTTGGGGCAGCTCCTGCTTCTGATAAAATTAATTTAGCAAATGGGGATTCTGTAGATTTTGTTTATACAGCTAATATGGGTTCATAAAATTGACTGCTAAACAGATTACTAGAATTGCAGTACTTTCAGCCATTATTTTTGTATCCTATTATATTGGATCTTCTTTAATTTATGTTAGTATTACTAATTTTTTAATATTGCTTTACGGTGTTTACGTAGAAAGAAAAGTTGCATATATCACTATAGTTGTTTGGTGTTTTCTTGTAATATTTTTATATGGATTTGGTTTGTGGGTTGTAATGTACTTTGTCTTATTCCCTCAATATATTCTTATATATAATTGGCTTTATAAAAAAACACAATCTGAATATGTTTTTGCTTTTGTTGGTGCTTTTTTAACCTTCATTTGCGGAACTCTTATAGATCTTCCTTTTATAATACAGTCTCATATGTGGGGTCATATGCTATGGGTTCGTCTTATCTTAGGTTTTGAAACTGATATTGGATCAACTTTATGTACACTTTTTGGATGTCTCTTCTTACTGAAACCATTAAAAAGAGCATTTACTGGAATGAGTACAAATTAAAAAGTAAAAGGCACACTAGATTACCCTATCTAGCGTGCCTTTTAGTTTTACTTACAAATACTAATGTATCTTATAAACTTCCCCTTACAAACCTTACATCTATCTATAATTTCAAAGCCTGCTTTTTCTATCATCTCGTCCATATCTTCAAAGGTTACTATTATCATAGAATCGCTTATTCTTCTAGCCGTTTCTATAATATCTCTTTGTTCCTTTTCTGTAGTTTTAGTAAATAGTCCATATGGAATATCTATTATTGATACATCGTATTTTTCTTTTATATCATGCATGCTTCCTTTTGTAACTCTTTTTTCTAAACCAAAAAACTCTAAATTTCTTTTTGCATTAGAGGCAATTTGAGGATTTATTTCGCAACCACAAATATCAAGCCCAATTGATAATCCTTCTATAAGTGTTGTTCCAACTCCACAGCATGGATCAATTATCTTTAAATTTTCTTTATTTTCATTTGCTATGTTAACTAAAGCTTTTGCTACTCTTATACTAAGAGAATTTGAATAGGTACATGGTTTATTATCATGTATATGCCATTTATAATCATTTCTCTTATTTACACCTAAAAACCATTTCTCATTATACTTTGTAACACCAATTGATATTTTAGGTGAATGAATATCCGGTTCTCCAATTATTCTAAACCCAACCTCACGAACACTTTTAAGCCTTTCTTCATAAGGAATATTTCCTTCTTCAAGCTTTAAATACTCAACCTTAAAATCATCAAAAGATAATTTTTCATCCTCTATATTTTGAAGTATTTTCTCTAAGGTGTCTTCTTCATATATTACATCTATTCTATTTTTTATAAATGGGCTATTTGATGGATTGAATTTTATTTCAGATAAAAGTGTTTTATTCACCGGCTCCTCTTTAAATATTCTTCTAGCTTCCATCATACAAAGCTCCATTTCAAACTTTGGATAGTTAAATATATATAAGTATTTCTCTTTCATTTTATCTCCTTCTCCAGAGCATAATCCATTCTTTTTCTTTTAGTTCCATTTTTTCTCTAACATTAATTTTTAGAAAATCATTTTTCTCATAAAAAGAAATTGCTCTATTGTTTTTTTCATAAACTCTAAGTAATAATTTTTCACTTTTACATTTTATAAACTCTAATAATTCTGTACCTATTCCCCTTCTTTTAAAATTTTCTTTTATAAATAAAGCTCCTATAAACTCTCTTTCCTTAATGCTTATAAAGCCTACTATTTCTTCCTCTATTTTGTATACATAAGTTTCTGCAAAATCAATATGCTCTTTTACTACAACTTCATATACCTCATTCCAATATCTTTTTTCTATAAAGTTATGACTCTTTACCACTTCATCATACCACATCTTCATAACATCTTTTGTTTCTGCTTTTTTTAGTAGAACTATTTCTTTATTCATATTCTCCTCACTATTTAACTTTAAAGATATTCTTATTTTATATTAAAATAAGAGATAAAACTATATTTTTAAATTCATTTGAAAACATCTACAGATAAATGATACAATGATTTTAGGTAATTTTTAGGAAAGAGGTGTTTTTATGGAAAAAATCAAATTAACTGATAACCTGTCTTACTCTAGAATAATTCAAGGCTTTTGGAGACTATCTCATTGGAACCAAAGTGCTAAAGAAACTTTAGACTTTATGAAAGAATGTGTAGATTTAGGTATTACAACCTTTGACAATGCAGATATTTATCTAGCAGAAGCTCTTCAAGGAGAGGCTATGAAGTTAGATAAATCTTTTAGAAATAAAATTCAAATTGTAACTAAATGTGGAATAAAGCCACCTATAGAAACCTTGTTCAAAGATGTACAAACCCCACATTATAATTCAACAAAAAATCATATTATAGAATCTGTTGATAATTCACTTAAAAGATTAAATATAGACTATATAGATACTATGTTAATTCATAGACCTGACTTTTTAATGGACCCAAAAGAAGTGGCTGAAGCTTTTACTGAAATAAAAAATTCAGGTAAAGTTTTAGAGTTTGGTGTATCTAACTTTACTCCATCTCAAATTGATATGCTTTCTTCATACTATGATGGACATCTAGTAACTAATCAAATAGAAATTTCTACACTTAAACCATCACCACTTACTGATGGTTCATTAGACAAAGCTTTAGAAAAAAGAATTTCTGTAATGGCATGGTCTCCTTTAGCAGGCGGGCGAATCTTTAAAGATGACTGTGAACAAGCCTTACGTGTACGCGCTTGCTTAAATGAATTAAAGGAAAAATATAAGGCTGAATCTATTGATCAAATAGCTTATGCATGGCTTTTAAAGCATCCTGCTAAAATAATGCCTATAGTTGGAAGCTCAAAAATTTCTCGTGTTAAAGCTGCAATTAAAGCTTTAGATATTAATCTTTCACATGAAGATTGGTATTTAATTTTAGAAGCGTCTCTTGGAAAGAGTGTTGATTAATTTAATATACATTAAAAAGCAGTTAGACTAATCTTCTTAATCTAACTGCTTTTTTTTAAATTCCTAATAATTTACTCCAAGTATTATTTCCAACAATACCATCTGCTGAAATTTTCTTAGTTTTTTGATAATTTATCACTGCATTTTTTGTTCTATTTCCAAAAGCTCCATCTGCTCCATATGAGCCACATGGAAATCCTAATGCAATAAGTCTTTTTTGTAATATCTTAACTATTTCACCTTTATTATTTTCCCTTAACAGTGGACAAGCAGCTAATGTTTTTGGACCACCTATTCCATCTACTACTAAATTTGCACCATAGCTTCTATTTAATTCTTTTTGTAAATCTGTAATCCAATTCCCCTGTGGTTTAACAACTTCCTCTATTTCCATCAGTTTAGCCCAAGTTTTCTCTCCTACAATTCCATCTGAAACTAATTTTTTTTCATTTTGGAATTTCAATACTCCAATTTCAGTTCCATTTCCAAAAACTCCATCTGCTCCAGTTGCCCCACAAGGACAATCCAAATCATATAATCTTTTTTGAAGGATTTTTACAATTTCGCCTCTACTTCCTTTTTTTAATATAGGGCAAGCAGCTAATGTTTTCGGTCCTCCTATTCCATCTACTGCTAAATTTGCACCATAACTTTTATTTAACTCTTTTTGTAAATCTATAATCCAGTTACCTTGTGGCTTTTCTGGTTTTGGTTTTTCTGGTTCAGGCTTTACTGGTTCTTCTGGCTTATCTTCTATTATTCCAACTAATGCTTCTGCTATTGCTAACCCAACCTTATCATAGCCAACCTTTTTATATAGTTCCACATCTTTCGTTGCCTCCACAAAACAAACCTCAACTATCATAGAAGGCATGTTTGTTCGTCTAAGATCACTTAAGTCTTTTCTTTCCTTTAGTCCACGATTCTTAAATCCTAAGCTTACAATATTATTTAAAACTGCTTTTGCTTCTTTATTCGCCTTATCTAATTCATACACTAAAACCTCTGTTCCTATAACACCATCATAACTATCATAGGCTTTGTTAAAATGAATACTTAAGAATACATCTGCACCAAAATTATTTGCCTTATCTATTCCATAAGATATTTCTTTTCCTACAGTATTATAACTATCATTTGGTGTTACATCTAAAACAGTATGATTTGTTTTCTTTAAATATTTTAATACTGCATCCTTCACCTTTCTATTTTCTGTTGTTTCATCTAATAATGCTCTAGCTCCTGGCACACTAAAGGTATGCCCTGCTCTTATTGCAATTTTCATATTTAGCCCTCCTTTAATTATCCTTATACTATATACATATGCTGAATCTCTTTTTTCGATAAAAAAAAGGCACTGCTTTGCAATGCCAAATTTAAATCCTTAAAATAATACTCTAAGCCCTAAGCCTATAAGAATTATAGCTCCTATAATTTCTCCAACCTTACTATCAACTTTTTTCCCTACTCCATAACCTAAAACTGCACCTAAAACAGTTATTATAAATGTAACAACTCCTATTAATATTGGTGGAGTAAAAAATTCTCCCTTATATGTAACAAAAGTAACTCCAACAGCTAATGCATCTAAACTTGTTGCAAATCCTAACGCTATTAATGCTTTTAAATTTAAAGTTTTCTTTTCTTCTTCTTCATCTCCACCTTTTATCGTATCTATTAAAAGCTTCACTCCAAGTCCTACAAATACAATAAATACAATCACTTTATTATATTTTTCTATGTACTCTGAAAAATATCCTCCCACAAACCATCCTATCACTATCATTATGGCTTGAAATAATCCAAAGGTTATTCCCATCTTTAAAGTTGCATTGCCATCAAACTTTTTAAAACCAATTCCTCTTGATAAAGATACTGCAAAAGCATCCATAGCTAAAGCAACTCCTATTAATATTATTGATATGTATCCCATACCTTACCTCCCTATTAATTTATATTAAATATAAATTATATCATTTATATTTTCTTCTTCTTTCATTTATTTTATAACATTCTTTTAATATTTTATTAATCTCTCTCCCTTTTTGAACCTAATAAATTTGAACTTTTCTTATATAAGTATTACAATCTAATTAGAATTTACTTACAAAGGAGGAATATTAAATGTTAAGTCAAACTTTATTAGATGCTTTAAACGAGCAAGTTAATTTTGAATTTTACTCTTCATACACTTATTTAGCTATGTCTGCTTTCGCAGAAGCTTCAGATTTACCTGGGGTTGCTAACTTTTTTAGAGTTCAAGCAAAGGAAGAGTTAGATCACGCTATGAAATTCTATGATTATATTTTCCAAAAAGGTGGTACTGTTACTTTAGAACAAATTGACATGCCTAGAAAGGATTATAATAGTATTATTGAAGTCTTTGAAGAAGGATTCAAACATGAGCAATTAGTTACAAGTAAAATTTATAATTTAACAGACATTGCTACTGCTGAAAGAGAGCATGCTACTATAAGTCTTTTAAAATGGTTTATTGATGAACAAGTAGAAGAAGAAAACAACTTCCAAACTTTACTTAAAAAAGTTAGAAGACTTGAAGGTAATCCAACAGGAATGTATATGATTGATGATGAATTAGCTAAGAGAGTTTATGTACCTTTAAACCCTCAAGCTTAATTAAAAAACCTATATGATAGCTTTTATGCAATCATATAGGTTTCTTTTACATAAGATATATTATTTTATTTATAAAAGCTCATTCTAGCAATTCCATCTGCACCTGCTTTTATAACCTCTTCTTTATTCTTTTCAGTTATTCCTCCAAGTGCAATTAC
>NZ_JBOFRG010000358.1:0-10750 GCF_051650885.1 Clostridium sp. | reverse complement strand
TTTATCATTCCACTAACTTCTTCTCTTAAGTTTTCACCTTCAAGAACTTGTGATCTTTGCTTATAAATAACTTCTCTTTGCATATTCATAACATCATCATAACCTAAAAGATTTTTTCTTATGTCAAAGTTATGTCCTTCAACCTTCTTTTGAGCACTTTCAATTGATCTTGTTATGATTTTACTTTCTATTGCATCATCTTCTTCAAGTCCTAATTTATCAACCATAGCATGAGTTTTTTCAGACATAAATATTCTCATCAAATCATCTTCTAATGATATATAGAATGTAGAATGACCTGGATCTCCTTGTCTTCCTGAACGTCCTCTAAGCTGGTTATCTATTCTTCTAGATTCGTGTCTTTCTGTACCAATGATTTTTAATCCACCAGCCTCAACAACACCTTCACCTAATTTAATATCTGTTCCTCTTCCTGCCATGTTAGTTGCAATAGTAACTGCTCCATATTCTCCTGCACTAGCTATAATTTCAGCTTCTTGCTCATGGAACTTTGCATTTAATACTCTATGAGGTATTCCTCTCTTTTTAAGTAAACTAGCTATAATCTCTGATTTTTCGATACTAGCTGTACCTACAAGAACTGGCTGACCTTTTTTATTTGATTCTATTATTTCATCAATAATAGCATTATACTTTCCTGTAGCTGTCTTATAAACTATATCATGACTATCAAGTCTTGCTATTGGTTTATTAGTTGGAATAACAATAACGTCTAATCCATAGATTTCTCTAAATTCATTTTCCTCTGTTAATGCTGTTCCTGTCATACCTGATAATTTATTGTACATTCTGAAGTAATTTTGGAATGTTATTGTTGCAAGTGTTTTTGACTCTCTAGCAATTTTAACATTTTCTTTTGCTTCAATTGCTTGGTGAAGACCATCTGAATATCTTCTACCTTCCATAAGTCTTCCTGTAAATTCATCAACTATGATAACTTCTCCATCTTTAACCATGTAATCTTTATCTCTTCTCATGAAGTAGTTAGCTTTAAGTGCTTGTGTTACATAGTGTTGTAATTGCATGTTATTAGCATCTGCATAGTTATCTACATTGAATGTTTTTTCAGCTTTTTCTACACCATGATGTGTTAACATAACTGCATTTGCTTTTTCATCTATTGTATAATCTTCTTCTGCTACTAATTTCTTAACAAAGAAATCTGCAACTTTATAGAATTCAGTTGATTTTTCTCCTGCACCTGAAATAATAAGTGGTGTTCTAGCTTCATCAATAAGAATTGAGTCAACCTCATCCACAATAACAAAGTTAAGCATTCTTTGAACTCTTTCTTCTTTGTAGATAACCATATTATCTCTTAAATAATCAAAACCAAATTCATTATTAGTTCCATAAGTTATGTCACAGTTGTAAGCATTTCTTCTCTCGTCGTTGCTTATATCGTGAACTACAACTCCTGTAGTTAATCCTAAGAAACCATAAAGTTCACTCATTTGGTCTCTATCTCTTTTTGCTAGGTAGTCATTTACTGTAATTACGTGTACTCCATTTCCACTTAATGCATTTAAGTAAGCTGGTAATGTTGCAACTAATGTTTTACCTTCCCCAGTCTTCATCTCTGCTATTCTTCCTTGATGAAGTACAATTCCTCCTGTTAATTGAACAGGATAATGCTTCATTCCAAGAACTCTCCATGAAGCTTCTCTCACAACTGCAAATGCTTCAACTAATATATCATCTAGTGTTTCCCCATTTTTTAGTCTTTCTTTAAACTCTTCCGTTTTTGCTTTAAGTTCATCATCACTTAAAACCTCAATTGTGCTTTCTAATGCTTCTATTTTATTTACAAGTGGTTGTATTCTTTTTACTTCTCTTTCGCTATATGATCCAAATAACGCTTTAAATATTCCCATACTTTCTTCCTTTCAAATCTCTAACATTTTATAGTCTTCATTTTTCTATTTATACATTCTTTGATTATACCATTTTACATTCTATTTTTTCAACTTTTAGCATTTTTTATTTAATTTTTTTTATTTAATAATGAAAGCCTTGCAAAATCTATTGCAAGGCTTATAATTCTATCTTTTATTCTTATTTATATTCTGGGTCTAACAATCCATAATTTCCATCTTTTCTTTTATATACTACACTAACATTATTAGTGTCTGTATCTTGATATACAAAAAAGCTGTGTCCTAAAAGTTCCATTTGAAGCACTGCCTCTTCTGAATTCATTGGCTTAACTGCAAAACTCTTAGTTCTAACTATTTTCCCTTTTGTTTCCTCTACCGGCTCAGCATCTGTTGCAATTTCTGCAAATCTTAATGATTTATTGTAGTTTCTGCTTAACTTAGTTTTTTGCTTTCTTATTTGCCTAACTAACTTTTCTTCTACCATATCTATTGATTTGTACATATCATCTGTTGATTCTTCTGCTCTTAGCATTATTCCGCTGAAAGGAATTGTGACCTCTACTATATGTGCATTCTTTTGTACTGCTACTGTAACCTTTGCGTCTACTTCTTTCTCAAAATATTTTTCAAGCTTTGAAATTTTCTTTTCTATGCTTTCTCTTAGCCCTTCTGTTATTTCAATATTTTTTGATACTACTGTTACTTTCATAAAGTCCAGCCCCTTTCTATTAGAGGTTTTTTTAACTCTCTTTTTTTTAAGTACTTGTGTACTTCTTGTCTATATTTTACCACCTTCTGAAATCATTTTCAATAGATTTTCCAAATTTTCTGAATTTTTAAAAATAGTATAAAAAAAGCATGATAAAAACTATCATGCTTTTTTTCATAAAGTTAGCTGACCTGGTCTTTGCCCCCACACTCGCCTACTGGAGCTTTCGCTACCCAGAATCAACCTCTCACTACTAACACTCTCAGATTTAACTGGTAGGACTTACCTCTATACCGCACCATGCTCACTAGAACTTTGCCTAGGTTACGTGGATCGTTTCGCCTGCGACTGGCTTCGACTTTCAACCACAGACCTAACTTTACATTAATATTATATATCACTTTTCCCAATAGTCAACACTTTTATACTCAATACATCATTATTTTTTAAAATTTTTTCACATTCTCTTATAGTTGCACCTGTTGTAATTACATCATCTATTAGTATTATTTTCTTCTTTTTAATTATTTTAGAGTTTTTACAAACAAATGCATTTTTCACATTTTCTCTTCTTTCTTTCACTCCTAATGTTTTCTGTTCCCTTATCTCTTCTACTTGCTCTAACGTGTCTAAAACCTCTATATTTAAAGCTTCTCCTACTTTTCTTGCTAAATATTCACACTGATTAAAGCCTCTTTTCTTTAATCTTTTTTTACTTAAAGGAACATATGTTATAATGCAATCCTTGTCTTCATTTTCTAATTTCTGAATTAAAAATTTACTTAGAATATCTCCTGATGTAAAATTTTTACTAAATTTAAAACTTAATATTAATTTTTTTAATGTCTCATTATAATATGCATAACTATTGTCATTTTTCTCACATAAAACTATCTTTCTCTTACATTTATCACATAATCCTTCTTCGTCCTCTTCATTGCATACAACACATTTATTTTCGACTGGAAATATTACATCTAAAATTCCATCAATTAAATTTTTAAATAATTTTCGTCCCATAACTTTTTATTAAATCTTCTAGTTAAACTTCTTGCTTTTTCAATTTCATCAGTTTCATCCTTTGAAACTAAAATAAGCTCTGACATAGTATCATTATTTTTTGTTAATTTTCCACACATATAAATAATTTTTTTATAATCTACCTTAAAATTATCGGCAAATAATACTACTATCCCATCTAAATTTGAAAATTTACTCAATTCCTCCATACTATTAGTTATTATAAATATTGCCCTATCTTTAATATTTAAATCAGTTTTGTACTCATCTGCCTTAAATATTTTCACACCCTCTAGTTTTATTTCATTTATATAATAATAGTATAAGCTTTCTATATCTTCATAATATGGAACCCAAAAAACAACCTTCCCTCTTCTCTCTCTAAACCATAATATATAATCATATAAGCTATATGGAATATCTTTTTTCAAATCTATTCTAGTAGTAATAACACGTGGCTCTACAAATCTATTTCTAATTCCTAAACTGCTTATATCGTTTCCATCTTCTAAAAATGAATTTGTTTCTATAGTATAGATAATTATTTTCTTCCCATGCTCAATACATTTTTTATATAGCCCTTCTAATGAGTTTTTATCAACCTTAAAATATGTTGATATATCATCAATTATTATTAAGTCATAATTTTTAATTATGTTGTATGTATGTTTAAATGACATAAAAACAATATCTGAATTACTTAATCCATTTCTTGTATATGAGGCTTTTTTTCTTCCACTTAAGCTTACTTCTTTAATTAATTCTCTATCAATTTCTTCTTTTCCATATATATATAGTATTTTTTTATTTTCATTTACTGCTTTATTTATTAAACTTAAGAAAATATTATTGCTTTGAAAAGGTCTTCCATAAAGATATATATATTTTTTTTCATCTTTCATCCAATTTTCAAGCTTTTTATTAATATTTCTTATTTCTTTATCTAAAAAATCTTTCAAAGCAACTCTCCTCCTACTTCTCTACAAATTCATTATTTGTTATCTCTTTTATTTTATGTTCTAATGCTGAATATCTTTCCATACTTTTAGTATTTTTCACCATATAATTTAAAGCCTTTGGCATTCCTACAACAACAACTAATTTTTTTGCTCTAGTTATGCCTGTATACAATAAATTTTTATTCATTAATAATGGTGAACCCATAAATGCTGGAATAATTACAACCTTAAATTCACTTCCTTGGCTCTTGTGAATTGTTATTGAATATGCAAGCTCTAATTCCTCTACATAGACATAATCATATTTTACACGTCTCTCATCATCAAATATAACAGTTACAGTCTTTTCTTCCTCATTTATATTTTGTATAAATCCCATATCTCCATTAAATACACCAACACCTTCATATTCTCCTTCACCAGATACTCTAGTCCATTTTAAGGTATAATTATTTTTAGTTTGCATTACTTTATCCCCTTCTCTAAAAATAGTTTCCCTTACCTTTTTTTCTTTTTTGTATCCTTCTTTAGGATTTAATACATCCTGTATTCTTTCATTCATATTCTCTACACCAAGAATTCCTTTTCTCATAGGTGTTAGTACTTGTATATCTCTAAGTCTATCCCAATCCTTATTAAATTTAGGAAGTCTTCTATTTATTAAATCTATTATAGTTTCTAAAATTTCTTCTGTATTTTCACTTTTTATAAAGTAAAAATCATTACCCTTTTTATTTAAATGAGGCATCTCCCCATTATTTATTCTATGTGCATTTACAGTTATTAAGCTTTCTGCTCCTTGCCTAAATATCTCTTTAAGCCTTATAACCTTAATAAACTCACTATTAATTAAATCATTTAAGACATTTCCAGGCCCTACTGATGGAAGTTGGTCTACATCTCCCACTATAATAAGTCTTGTTCCAAGCTTAATAGCTTTTAGAAGGCTATTCATTAAACTAACATCTATCATAGAGGCTTCATCTAAAATAATTACTTCTCCTTCTAGTGGCTCTCCATCTCCCTTTAAAAATGTAGTTCTTTCACCATCTTCATCTGATACTCCCATTTCTAAAAGTCTGTGAATAGTTTTTGCTTCACGTCCTGTTGATTCTGACATTCTCTTAGCTGCACGCCCTGTTGGTGCTGCTAAAAGTACTTTTAATCCATTCTTTTCATAAATGTCTATAATACATTTTATAATTGTTGTTTTCCCTGTTCCAGGTCCCCCTGTTATAATTTCAATTCCTTCTGAAAAAGCATTAATTATAGCTTCTTTTTGAGATGGCGCAAAGGTTATCTTTTGACTTCTTTCAAACATTTTAATTTCATGCTCTACATCTGTATTTATAGTTTGAAAATTCTCTATCCCGAGTTCTATAATCTTTTTAGTTATTCCAAGCTCACTATAATAATATGCAAGAGAAAATACTGCTTCTTTATCATCTATTTTTTCTATCATAATGCTTTTTTCTATATGAGCATTATATATATTTTGCTCTACTATATTTTTATCTACTTCTAAAGCCTCTGATGCTTCATCTATTAGCTTTTCCTTTGGCATGTAAGTGTTTCCATTTGCACAAAACTTACCTAAAATATATTCAATTCCACTTTTTATTCTAAAATCTGAATCCTTCTGAACTCCCATATTCATTGCAATTTTATCAGCTGTCTTAAAACCAATCCCTGAAATTTCCTTGCACAATCTATATGGATTTCCTTTTACCGCCTCTTTAGCTCCATCTCCATATTTTTTATATACCTTTATACATTGATTATTAGTAAGTCCATATTCTGATAAAAGTAAAATTACTTCTCTAAGTCCTCTTTGCTCTTCATAAGATTCACAAATAATCTTAAACTTTTTTTCACCTATTCCATCAACTTCTCTTAATCTTTCAATATTATTTTCTAATATATTTAAAGTTTCTTCTCCAAACTTACCTACTATCTTTTTAGCAGTTACAGGACCTATACCATAAATAACTCCAGCACTTAAATATTTTTCTATTCCTTCTTTAGAAGTTGGCAATATCTCTTCATAATTTTCCACTTTAAATTGCTTTCCAAAGCTTTTATGAACAGTCCACTCTCCTGTTAATTTAACATGCTGCCCTTCCTTTGCAAGAGGAACTACTCCTGTAGCTGAAATAGTTTGCTTATTCACATTAACCTTAAATACTGTATATCCCGACTCTTCACTTTTAAATACTATCGTTTCAACTAAACCTACTATACTTTCCATTTTTTCTCTCCAAATAACTCCTTAGTATTTATATTCTTGACTATCTATTATATAATTATATCATAAGGCATTTAAGTAAATTTATTTATGTCTAGGAAATTTTTAAAAATTTGGAGGTGTATTTTATGTTAATTAAAAATTGTAAGATTATCTTTTTAGATAAAATTGAAGAAGGTTCTGTTCTTGTTGAAAATGGAAAAATAAAAGAAATTAACCCTACAAATGTCAATACTGATACTGTAATAGATGCCGAAGGTATGTATTTATCTCCTGGATTTATAGATGTTCATATTCATGGTGCTGGTGGGCACGATACAATGGATGGAACAACAGTTGCTATAAATGAAATTGCTAAAACAATTTGTAAGTTTGGAACTACTTCTTTTACGCCAACTACTATGACTGTATCTGTAGACGATATTAAAAAGTCAATGGCTTGCATAAAAGAATTAAAATTAAATGGTACTGATGGTGCTAACGTACTTGGTGCTCATTTAGAAGGTCCATTCATCAGCCCAAATGCTATTGGTGCTCAAAATCCAAACTTTTTACAAGTTCCATCAATAGAAACATACAATAAAATGGTTGAAGGTTCTGAAGATGCAGTAGTTTCTGTAACAGTAGCTCCTGAAGTTGAGGGTGCTAAAGAACTTATTAAATACTTAACAGAAAAAGGAATAGTATGCTCAATTGGACACACTAAAGCTACTTATGACCAAGCTGTTGAAGGTATTAAATGTGGATGTTCTCATGCAACTCACCTATTCAATGCAATGACTGGCTTTAACCACAGAGAACCTGGAGTTGTTGGTGCAATATTTGATACTGACATTTCAACTGAAACTATATCTGATGGAATTCATATTGCTTACCCATCATTAAGAATTGCATATAAACAAAAAGGAATTGATAAAGTTCTTCTTGTTACAGATGCTATGATGGCTTGCGGAATGCCAGATGGTAAATATGGACTTGGTGGTCAAGATGTTTTCGTTAAAGACGGTGCCGCAAGATTAGACGGTGGAACTTTAGCAGGTTCAATCCTAACTTTAGACAAAGCAGTTCATAACGTATATAAAAATACAGACTATCCATTACACGAAGTTGTAAGAATGGCTTCTTATAATGGTGCAAAACACTGCAAGGTTGAAGATTCAAAAGGTATGATAAAAGAAGGCTTTGATGCTGACTTACTTATATTCGATGAAGAAATCAACATTAAAAAAGTTATTATCAACGGTAAGCTTGTACATCAAGCATAATTTTAAGCAGCCTAATGTGGGCTGCTTTTCTTATTTAAATATGAAATATAACATTATAACAAATAAGAATATCACTACGCTTGTTGTTATAATTTTATACTTTGTAATGCTATTTTCACTTTCTTCTACCTCTTTAGTGTCTTCCATTTCTTCAGGCTCTTCTACTTCTTCAGACTCTTCTATTTCTTCAACTTCTTCTACTTCCTCAGGTTCTTCTACTTCTTCAAGTTCTTCTACTTCTTCAAGTTCTTCTACTTCTTCAAGTTCTTCTACTTCTTCAAGTTCTTCTACTTCCTCAAGTTCTTCTACTTCCTCAAGTTCTTCTACTTCCTCAAGTTCTTCTACTTCCTCAAGTTCTTTCACTTCTTCAAGCTCCTGCACTTCGTCAAGTTTTTCTGCTTCTTCAAGTTCTTCTACCTCTAAAGGCTCTTGCACTTCTTCTAGCTCTTTTATTTCTACAACTTCTTTAACTTCTTCCACTTCCTCAATCTCTTTTATCTCTTCAATTTTTTTCACTTCTACTTCTTCATGCTTAGTTTCTTCTTCTTTTTTTATTACTGTGGAACGTGATCTTCTTATATCACTATACTTTTTTTCATTTTTTTTATTATTTATCAAATTATTTCTATTTCTCATTATATACCTCACAATAAATAGCTTTTTATTATTACTATATTTATCTATTTAATATATTGCTACACAAATGGAATTTTCCCACTCTTAAACTCTATCTTTTCACTTTATATGCAAGGTATAAAAAAAAGACTAATGCGTGCGCATTAGTCTTTTTTACTATTTCATTAATGATTTTATTTCTTCAACTTTAGTTAAAGCTTCCCAAGGAAGTTCTACATCAGTTCTTCCGAAGTGTCCATAAGCCGCTGTTTGCTTGTATATTGGTCTTCTTAAGTCAAGATCTCTGATTATAGCTCCTGGTCTTAAATCAAATGCTTTTTCTATTATAGCGATGATTTTGTCATCTTCAACTTTTCCTGTTTTGAAAGTATCAACAACTATTGAAACTGGTTTAGCTACTCCAATAGCATAAGCTAATTGAACTTCTAATTTATCTGCAACACCTGCAGCTACTAAGTTTTTAGCAACCCATCTTGCAGCATAAGCAGCTGATCTATCAACTTTAGTTGAATCTTTTCCTGAGAATGCTCCACCACCGTGTCTTCCCATTCCACCGTAAGTATCAACGATGATTTTTCTTCCTGTTAAACCACTATCTCCTTGTGGTCCACCAACTACGAATCTACCTGTTGGGTTGATGTAGTATTTAGTGTTTTCATCTAATAATTCTGTTGGAATTACAGCTTTAATTACATGCTCTTTTAAGTCTTTTTGTATTTGCTCTAAAGTAACTTCTTCTCCGTGTTGAGTTGAAATAACTATAGCATCTATTCTAACTGGTTTATCATTTTCATATTCAACTGTAACTTGAGTCTTACCATCTGGTCTTAAGTAAGCTAAAGTTCCATTTTTTCTTACTTCAGTAAGTCTTCTTGATAATCTGTGTGCCATTGCGATTGGTGCTGGCATAAATTCTTCAGTTTCGTTAGTAGCAAAACCAAACATCATTCCTTGATCTCCAGCTCCTACTGCTTCAACTTCATCTTTTTCACCTTGTCTTGATTCAAGTGCTTCATCAACACCCATAGCGATATCTGCACTTTGCTCATCTATAGTTGTCATAACTGCACATGTATCGCAGTCAAATCCGTATTTTGCTCTGTCATATCCGATTTCTCTTACCGTTTGTCTTACAACTTTTGGAATATCAACGTAACAGTTAGTAGTGATTTCTCCCATTACCATTACCATTCCTGTTGTTACTGCTGTTTCACAAGCTACTCTTGCGTTTGGATCCTTTTCTAATATTGCGTCTAATACTGAATCAGATATTTGATCACAAATTTTATCTGGATGCCCCTCTGTTACTGATTCTGATGTGAATAATCTTCTCATTGTATTATTCTCCTTTCAACTCTATAAATTTTTCTTATATAATAAAAAAACTCTTCGATGAAGAAGAGAACTAGTTTCCTATTCTTCTCATCTCGTAGATAATCTACTGGAATTAGCACCACACATATTAAAATTCAATACTGTAGGTTGCTGGGTTTCACAGGGCCGTATCCCTCCACCTCTCTTGATAAGAGTTTCGTTATTTATTTTTTAACTTATTTTCATTTGAATTTTAACATAGCGCTTTTCTATAGTCAATACATTTTTTTACATAATATCCTTATATTTTTTTATATTAACGATTTCTTAACGCTCCTAAACACCTTTATTTAAAGGATTCTTTTTGTTTTTCTTTCATGTTATTTTAATTTTCATAATATAAAATTTAAAACTCTCTATATTTTATTAATATTTATATTATTTTATTAGTAAATCATACGTTTAGCTTCTTTATTAATTATTCTAATCAAAATTTTATAAAATATACAGTTACAATAAACTATAAAAATTTTACTCTTTGAAAAACACTTTATAATTTTCTTTTTATTTTATAAAAAAAACGCTAAGAAAATTCTTAGCGTTTGGTGGTGGGAGAAGGATTCGAACCTTCGAAGCAAGTTGCAACAGATTTACAGTCTGCCCCCTTTGGCCACTCGGGAACCCCACCTTATTTGGAGCTGGCA
>NZ_JBOFRG010000357.1:0-2062 GCF_051650885.1 Clostridium sp. | reverse complement strand
CTTATTACAAGTTTTTCTGGGTTTTCTATAAAGGATTCATCTCCACCTTGATTTTTAACTAATACTTTTAATCTTTCTAATGCTTTTCCATTTTCTAAGTTTTCTATTAAAAGCTTTCTAGCATCTTCAATAGTTTCTGAAAGTTCACCCATTACAAGCATCTTACTTCCTAGTTGAAGGCATAATTCTCTTAAATCTTCTGGACCTTCTCCTTTTAATACTTCTATAACTTCTTTAATTTCTAAAGCATTTCCTATTGCATATCCTAAAGGCTCACCCATAAGAGTTATCGCTGCTGCTGTTTTTCTTCCTAAAGAGTTTCCTATGTTAACCATAGCACAGGCTAAATTTTCAGCATCTTCTTTAGTTTTCATAAATGCACCTTCACCATATTTAACATCTAATAAAATACAGTCTGACCCTGATGCAATTTTCTTACTCATTATACTAGCTGCAATTAAAGGAATATTATCAACTGTTGCTGTAACATCTCTTAATGCATATATCTTTTTATCAGCTGGAACTAGATTTTGAGTTTGCCCTGCAATAACTAATCCTGAAGTTTTTACAAGTTCCTTAAATCTTTCCTCTGATACTTCTATATTAAATCCTGGAATAGCTTCAAGCTTATCTAAAGTTCCACCAGTATGTCCAAGACCTCTACCTGAAAGCTTAGCAACCTTTCCACCTGCTGCATTAACCATAGGAACTAGAATTAATGAAGTTTTATCACCAACTCCTCCTGTACTATGCTTGTCCAATTTTAATCCATCTATATCTGTTAAATCAACAACATCACCAGACTCAACCATAGCCATAGTAAGATTTGAAGTTTCTTCTTCATTAAGTCCATTAATATAACAAGCCATTAAAAATGCAGAAGCTTGATAATCAGGAATACTTGAATCAGTATACCCTTCAACAAAAAATTGGATTTCCTCCTTGCTTAAAACTTCTCTATTTCTCTTCTTCATAATAACATCGTACATTCTCATAACAAACACTCCTTCTTAGTTTAGAGTTAATAGGGAACAGTTAAGAGTTTTTAAATAATTTCTCCTCTAATCTATTTTCCCCACACCTACTTAATCATTTTCAATTTAAATTTATTTAAAAACAACTATAATTTCCAAATGCTTAATTATTCGCCTAGCATCAAGTAATCCTTTTCATAAAAGGTTTCAGTTAGAAGTTAAGATTTACATTTATAACTCTTAACTCTAACCTCTTCCCTCTTAATTAATATCCTGTTACTTCTTCATTTTTTATTATCTTAACTATTGAGCTTGTTCCAAGTCTTTCTGCTCCAATATTTATAAATTCTTCAGCAACCTTTAAGTCTCTAACTCCACCTGCTGCTTTTATTTTTATATCGCTTCCTATGTTTTCAGCAAAAAGTTTTAAGTCTTCAGCTGTAGCTCCATTTGTTCCAAATCCTGTTGAAGTTTTTATATAATCTGCTTTAGCTGCTGTTACAACTTTACACATTTTAATTTTTTCTTCTTCAGTTAAGAAACAAGTTTCTATAATAACTTTTAATATTTTATCTCCGCAAGCTTTTTTAATAGCTCTAATTTCTTCTTCTATTTTAAGGAATTCTCCATTTTTAACATCTCCAAGGTTTATAACCATATCAATCTCATCTGCACCATTTTTTATAGCATCTTCAGTTTCAAATACTTTAACTGCAGTTGTGTTATATCCATTAGGGAATCCAATAACTGTACATACAGCCATTCTATCTTTAACATACTCCTTCGCTCTTCTTACATATGAAGGTGGAATACAAACAGATGCAACCTCATATTTTATAGCATCATCACATAAAGTTTTGATTTCCTCAAAGCTTGTTGTAACATTAAGTATAGTGTGATCTACCTTACTAGTTATATTTTTTAAATCCATTTCAAAAGACCCCTTTCATTTGCATATCTTCATGCAATAAAAATTAAGATAAGTTTTTTCCTATCTCTTACAATCTCATTATAATATCGTTTACGATATTTTTCCACAATTTTCGCAATTTTCTTAAAACATCTTCGAAATATTTTCATACATTTTT
>NZ_JBOFRG010000356.1:0-1643 GCF_051650885.1 Clostridium sp. | reverse complement strand
CGTTCGTCCTGAGCCAGGATCAAACTCTCAATAAAAAGTTTAATCTTAAATTGCTCATAAAACTTACTAATAAAAGAATTGCTGGTTTAAGTTTGTTTATATATTATTCTGTTCAATTTTCAAAGACCATTTTTGTTCAATCGCTTTTGGCGACTTGTTTATCTTACCACTTAAAGTTTTTTCTGTCAACATATTTTTCAATGTGTTTTCAAATTCCTTTTAGTGAGTCTCTTGCACAAAAACTTGTTTTGTTTCAAGCGACTCACTTATAATATCATCTATATCTATTCATTTTCTTTCATTTTATTCTATTTATTTAAATTAATCGTATATTACTCTAACTTTCTCCTTATACCATCATTTTTTATATAATGACACACTAGGTTCTGTGTTATGGTTTATCAATGATAAGTAAACATTATCATATTTTTTTATAAATAAATTACTATAAAATCTCTAATAATTTTTTCTTTAATATCTTCATTTTTTTATTTTATTTATCATTAAATATTATTTCATTTCCATTAAAATCAAATTTAAAGCTTCCAATTTCTATATTCGGCTTATTTTTACCATGAAAATCTGTCCCACAAGATATAAATAAATTATTTTCTTTACATTTTCTATAGAAGAATTTTATATCTTTGCTGCTATGATACGAACTAAAAACTTCTATTCCATCCAATCCCAATTCTATTAATTCATCAATAACATCAAGCTTATTATTTAAATTTTTCCCAGGATGTGCTAATACTGCTATTCCACCACTCTCTTTAATAAGCCTTACAGCTTCCCTTAATGAAATAAACTCTATATGAACATATGCAAGTTTACCTTGTGAAAAATAGTCCCAATAAAAATTTACATACGGCATATCACTCCTTGACCCATTCTCTCTATATGGTTTAAGAAACTTTGAATTTTCATTTCTCACATCTTCCAATAAAACTTCTGCTATCAACTCTCCTGTAATTATCCCATTATCAGCCTTTTTAAATACTAACTCTTCATCTAAATACAAATCTGTTACCTTTTTGATTTTTTCCATTCTTTTAATTCCAGCATCTTTTTCTTCTCTTAATATACTTTCTTCTAATATATTAAATTCTTCTTTTGTAAAATCAAAATCATACCCTAATAAATGAAGATTCAATCCTTTATGCTGACAATCAATCTCTACACCTGATATATACTTTATATTTTTATCTTTTGAATACTCTTTTGCTATCTTATTCGCTTTAACAGAATTATGATCTGTTATTGATATAATATTAATGCCACTGCTAACTGCTCTATCTATTATTTCTTCTGGTCTTAATTCCCCATCATCACTAAAACTTGAATGCATATGCAAATCTATACTTTTCATAAATCTCTTTCCCCTTTCATAAATACTCTCTTTAATTTTATATCTTAAACAAGATTTTGAATACAAAAATTTACATATATCAATTTTTTTATACTTTATATGAAAATGCTCTAAATATAAATGTGGATAATTTTGTGCACAAAAAAAGCCAGTAGAATTAACTACTGACTTTTCCTCTTGTTTTCACTTGGCAACTTCCTACTCTCCCACACAGTCTCCCGTGCAGTACCATCGGCGTTATAGAGCTTAACTTTCCTGTTCGGAATGGGAAGGA
>NZ_JBOFRG010000355.1:0-22780 GCF_051650885.1 Clostridium sp. | reverse complement strand
CCAGATAACAAAAACTCTGATGCACCATTTAATCCAGAGCTTATAAATAAAATGTTACCTGTTGATAAATATGTTGGAGGACCTGAGCATGCTTGTATGCATCTTTTATATGCTAGATTTATAACTAAAGCTTTAAGAGACATGGGATACTTAACATTTGATGAACCATTTAAATCATTAACTCACCAAGGATTAATTTTAGGACCAGATGGACTTAAAATGAGTAAATCTAAAGGAAATACTATTTCTCCTGATGATTACATTAAAGAACATGGTTCTGACGTATTTAGAATGTACCTAATGTTTGGATTTGCTTACACTGAAGGTGGAGCTTGGAGTGACGATGGAGTTAAATCAGTTTCTAGATTTGTTGATAGAATAGAAAGAGCTTTAGATATAGTAAGAGAAGCTAAAAATGGTGAAACTAAAACTACTGTTGATAAGCCTGAAAAAGAATTAAACTTCTGGTTACACAATACTATAAAAGGTATGACTGAAGATACTGAAATAATGCAATTCAATACTGCTATTGCTAGAATGATGGAATTTGTAAATGCATTAACTAAGTACAACAACGAAAAAGTTAAAAACGTAGAATACTTAACTTCTATCGCTAAAGATTTCGTTAAAATACTTGCACCATTTGCACCACACTTCGCTGAAGAGCAATGGAGTCTTTTTGGAATGGAAGGGTCAATCTTTAATACACAAATACCTGCATTTGATCCAAGTGCTTTAGTTAAAGATGAAATTGAAATTGCTATTCAAATAAATGGTAAAGTTAAAGCTAAAATAAATATTCCTTCTGACTTAAATGATGATGGAATAAAAGAAGCCTCTTTAAATGATGAAAATGTTAAGAATGCAATTGGAGATAAAACAGTTGTTAAAGTTATCGTTATTAAAGGAAGACTTGTTAATATTGTTATAAAATAAATTCTACAAAAAGGACTGATAGTATTTTTTCTCTATCAGTCTTTTTTTCCATTTAATGTTATCCCTTAAAGTAAGAGATTATCTTATATAATTTTGAATTAAAATTGTAATCCATAGGCTCTATATTAGGAAATAAATAATACATTCTAAATATATAATAAAGAATAAATACTACTCCCATACTTATATAAAAGTATTTAAAATATATATTTTTAGATTGAATCCATTTTTGAAATAGATAAACACATACAGTAATTATAAAAGGTATTAATAGTAGGTGATATTCAAAAGATTCTTTAAAATTACCTATAAAAAAGTTAATAGTGGCTCTACTTATTCCACAAGTTGGACAAGGCATTCCCGTATATTTCTTTACTACACAATCCCCTATAAGAAAAACATAAAAAATCAATCCAACAAGTATATTAAACTCCATTTTGTACGTATAAATTATTTTATCAATTAATCTTCTCATTTTTCTCCTAAAAAAGAGTAAGGACTTTTAAAACCCCTACCCTTTAACTCTCTATTTTTTATAATTCCCAATAAATTGTATAATTTATATTTCCTAAAGTAAAATATTTTTGTTAAAATCAGGTTGTATTTTCCATGCTTTTTATTATTCTTTTTTAATTACTCTTTACCTTTTATTCATAGTGTAACCCTCTTACTCCTATAATAACGCTTTATCAAAACAAATCTAGTCAATAAAATAACCCCAACAGAACACCTTAATTCTATCGAGGTTATTATTTTATACTTTAAATACTAAGTTTAAGTTTGATTTATCTACATTTTCAAATTGTAAATTTTTAACACTCTGTTATTTTTCAGATATTTCAAAGTAGCCTTTTTTAGAAACTTCATCTCCTAAACCTACATACAATTCTCCATTTAGTTCAATTCTAACTTTTTGTACATTTACTCCATGTCCATAAGTATTAATTAACATATATATTAATCCACTTTCTGTAGCTGTTCCAAGAGGCATATCCTTTATAAAATTTTTTGAAAAGTTCACAGTTAATATTTCATCCCTAACTTTAGCTTCTTTAACTTCTACCTCCTTTGGAAGTTTTAAATATTTCTTATCTAGATTTTCACTTTTTAGTATCTCTGTTAATCCTTTTACTATAGCCTTATCTTCAATTTTCACTTTTTGCTTAACCACTTCTTCTTTTAAATTCTCTTTGTCAAATAGATATAATTTAAATTCTTTTTCTTCTACTTTAACTTCTTTTTCATTTTCTGTATTCTCAACTTTTTCATTTTCTTTATCTTTATTTTCTTCATTTATTTCTGTTTCCTTATCTATCTTTGTTTCCCCTCCCTTGTCCTTATTTCCGCATCCAATTATTGTAATTGTCGAGATTCCTATTAATATTGCTACCATTACTTTTTTCATAAATACATCCCTTCACTTTGTATTTTTTCTCTATTTAACAAAAAAGATTTCATAGTTTCCTCATACTATGAAATCTTTATCTTTTAGTTAATAATTTAGCGAACCTAAATCAATTCTCATTTAATTTTAATCTATTCCAACTACATTAAAACTTTTTTTCTTTAAATCTTCCTCATTTAGCTTTTCATCTAAATGCATTAAATACACTCTATTTCTCACTTCTTTACTAAAGGCTTCCTCTAATTTTTCTACTGTTGTATGTGGATTTTTAGGTACATCTAATGAACTTACTTCATGATAAACTAAAGCCTCTTTGTCTTTTTCTAAAAGTTCCTTAGCTTCTTTATTTACTTCTCCTGTATCTCCACTATAGTAATATTTTTTCCCATCTATTTTAATTAAAAAACCATATGCTGGTATTTCTACAACATGCTTATTATTTGCAAATTCCACATCTACATTT
Source organism: Clostridium sp. (assembly GCF_051650885.1). GTDB lineage: Bacteria > Bacillota > Clostridia > Clostridiales > Clostridiaceae > Clostridium. Next base: position 19,976 of record NZ_JBOFRG010000355.1, on the reverse strand, counting down.
CCAAATTCATCATCTTTAATCCAATTTACATATCTGCTTTCTACATTATATAATTCATTTGAAACACCAACATAAGATAACATATCATCAATAGTCTTTTTATGTGGAAAATATATATTAGGCTTCACACCCTTTATATAATGAGAGTAAAATATTAAATCACCTAAACTTCCAACATGATCGGGATGTGTATGTGTAATTATAATATGCAGATTTTCAAAATCTAATAACCCTCTTTTTTTAAGCTCATGAAACACAGTTCCACCACAATCAATAAGAATCATAGATTTTCCTTTTTTTATATATGCACTCGTATTTCCAAGCTCTGTATTAAATGCACTACCTTTTCCTAAAAATTTTAACATAGCTTTCCTCCTAATGAATATTTTACTCATATTCTATCATAAAACTTTTCTATTTTATATGTTTATGGTTTTACACTTTTAATATTACTATTTTTAACTAATTTATCCTACTATATTCTTCTTGTGTAAACTTTTAAAAATTCTTTTTCATCTTCATTTAGAAAATCTTTTATCTTATCATATACTTTCTTATGATATTCATTTAGCCATGCCTTTTCTACTTCATTAAGTAATCCAATATCTAATCCATCAATATCTATAGGACAATATGATATTGTTTCAAATTTATAGAATTCTCCAAATCCTAAATCTTCACTTTCTCTAACTACCAACATTGTATTTTCAGTTCTAATTCCATGAGAACCTTCTCTATAAATACCTGGCTCATTTGTAAGAATCATTCCAAGCTCAAGCTTTACTGTATTAGGTACAGGACTTATCCCCTGTGGTCCTTCATGAACATTTAAGAAAAACCCTACTCCATGTCCTGTTCCACATTTATAATCTAACCCTTCTTCCCAAAGTGGCATTCTAGCTCTTATGTCTAAGTTTGAACCTGTTGTTCCCTTTAAGAATTTTGTTATTGCTAAATTTATATGAGCCTTTAACACTAGAGTATAGTCTTTTCTCTCTTCTTCTGTTAAATCACCTAATATAAATGTTCTAGTTATATCAGTAGTTCCATCTAAATACTGTCCACCTGAATCTAATAATAAAAAGCCCTTATCTTCTAATGTATAATCACTTTCCTTAGTTGCAGAATAATGCATCATTGCACCATGTTCTTTATGACCACATATAGAATCAAAGCTAGTTCCTTTAAATAAATCTAATTCACTTCTAAACTCAGTCATTTTTTCTGATGCACTTATTTCTGTTATCTTTTCTTTTTTAATATTCTCTTTTAGCCACTTCATAAACTTTACCATAGCTATTCCATCTTTAACTTGGCATTTCTTTAAATTCTCTATTTCCACCTCATTTTTTATAGCCTTAAGATTTGTTGTAACGTTTATTTCATCAATAATTTTAGCTTCTTTAGAAATTTTATTTCCAATTAAAGAGTTTACTTTTTCTTTTTGTAATAGAATATTTCCTTTTAATTCTTCTACACAATTAAAGATTTCATCATATTCTTTTAGTTCTACCTTTTGCTCTTTTAAATACTCTAACTCTACTTCTGTAACCTTATCTAAATTAATAAATAATGTAGTTTTCTCTTTAGTTACTAAAACATAACTTAGAAAAACTGGATTATTTCTAACATCATTTCCTCTTAAATTTAAAAGCCATGCAATATCATCTAATGAAGCTATTATATAATTGTCTGCATTTACTTTCTCCATATATTCTCTTACTTCATTAATTTTTTCTGTAGCAGTTTTCCCTGCATACTTAACCTGATGTATAAATATTTTTTCTTTTGGTAAAAGAGGTCTATCAGTCCAAAACTCATTTAGTAAATCTTCTTCAATTTCAATATTTCCATTTTTCTTTTTCACTATATTTTCATACTCTTCAAAATCCTTCATAGAAACACATCTTCCATCAAAGGAGAGCACTTCATTTTCCTTCATATTAGATTCTAACCATTCAAATATAGTTTGCCATCCTGGAATTCTCATTTTAAACATTTTTAGTCCTGCATCTTTTATCTGCTCTTCAGCTTGAATAAAATATCTCCCATCAGTCCATAAAATTCCTTCATTTAAGCCTACTAAAAGTGTTCCTGCAGACCCTGTAAAACCTGATATATATGCTCTCCCCTTATAATATTCTGGAACATACTCACTTTGATGCGCATCACCACTTGTTATAATATAGTAATCTATATTTCTTTTTTTCATTTCAACTCGTAACTTATCAATATTTTTCATCTTTCTCCTCCTTTATCCTAATATACTTATTTTACCAAAAATAAGAGCTATAATGAATAGTAATCATCATAGCTCTTTACTTATTATATTCTCTTTTCTATTTTAGTCTTCTTTATCGAAAACTTCTTTAAATTTTCCAAGGACAAAACTTACTTTTTCATCATCTATTTTTTTATAATATGGAAGTAAATTTCCCTCTTGTATTGCTGCAAAGGATCTTTTGCTTAATTCCATCCATAACTCTGGTATAAACACCCAAATTATTTCTTCATATCTTGCACTTAAAAGAAAATGTTCTACTCCAAAAAATACATAATCTTTTATTTCATGTATCTCTTTTAATTTTTCATAATCTTTAACTATCTCTTCACTTAATTCATAACCATATATGTCTACATAAAAATAATCAAACTTTTCTTTTTTCCCTTCAAAAGCATCTTTATGTATTATTTTTATATTTTCTATTTCTCCAAAATTCTTTTTAAAAAGTTCTATAACCTCTATTTCACTTTCATAAACTACTACTTCTTTTACATTTTTATTTTTAGATATTTCTAATGCTACATAGCCTAGTCCTAGTCCTACAATCCCAACTTTACCTTTAGCTTTTTTTATAATTCCATAAGTTCCTTCTATTTCTTTTGCTGAAAGCTCCATTACTAAATCATCATCTTTAAATAACTTTAATGTTTCTATATCTAAATCATTTTCTTTTTCATAACCATAGCCTTTTAAAATCTTTTCATCATTTTTACTTAAAACGATTCTATGATTTCCAATTTCATTTTCTTTTATAACTTTGTTATACTCTTTTATTTTTTCTAATAAAAACTTTCTATTATATGGTTTCACCCAAACCATCCTTTCTAATCTTTTAATAATACCTATAATATCATAAATTTACCCTTTATATATTAATTTCTCGCTTTTTCCTCTAATTCCTTCTATATAAATAATATTTGTTTATAAAATTTTTAATTCTGACTATTTTACTTTGCTTTAATTTATGTTATAATCGTTTCATAAAATAAGTATATAAGAATAGGAGATTTGATTATGAAAAACGTAACAATAAGCGAAGAAGCTTACAATGAATTTAAAGAATTCTTAGATGAAAACAAAGTAGAAAATTATAACATAAGAATAAACTTAGGTGGTATGGCTTGTAGTGGTCCTGTTTTCAACATTACTGTTGATGAAGCTACTGCTGACGATACTACTGAAGTAATAAATGATATTACTTTTGTAATGGAAAGCAGATTAGTTGATGAGTTTGGTGGATTTATTATTCTTTCATCAGATGAAAATAATGGAAATGGATTAACACTTAAGCCAGTTATCGCACCAGCAGGTGGATGTGGTTCATGTGGTGGTGGATGTCACTAATTTAAAATATTGTTAATTTAAATATTTTAAATATAGTTTAGCTAATATATTATGTTAAAATGTGATATATTAGCTAATACTATTTATGGCTAATATTATTTTAAACAAAAGAAAGGAGTTTTATTTATGGATTTTATAACTATTAGTGCTGAAGCATTAAATGAATTTAAAGAATTCTTAGATGAGAACAAAGTAGAAAGCTACAACATAAGAATTAATTTAGCAGGCGTTGGATGAGGAGGCCCAGTATTTAATATTGTTCTGGATGAACAATCTGATAATGACATGGCTTGTACTCACGGTGAAATAAACTTCATCGCAACAAAAGATTTAATAAATCAATATGGTGGATTCACTATACTTTCATCAGAAGAAAATGGTGGTAGAGGATTAAAATTATCTCCTAAAAACCAAGATTCTGAAGGTGGATGTGGTTCATGCGGTGGTGGATGCCACTAATTACAAAAAACTGAGAAATTATCTTTCTCAGTTTTTTTCTATCTTAATTCTTCTATTTCTTTTCTTTCTTCTTTTAAATTATTTTGCTTGTCTCTTCTTTTTATTAATTCTTTTTCTATATCTTTAAGGCTTATATCACTATAACTTGCTAAAACTAACATATGATATAGTAAATCGCACATCTCTAAAACTTGCTCTTCCTTATCTTCCTTCATACTAGCTATAACAACTTCTGTAGCCTCTTCCCCTATCTTTTTAAGTATTTTTTCTTTTCCCTTTTTAAAAAGATAGGCTGTATATGATTTGTCATCTGCCCCATTTTTTCTCGATTCTATAATTTTCTCTAAATCCTCTAATACATTTTCCATATTTACACCTCACTTATATTTCTATAAAAACAACTCTTTTCTCCAGTATGGCAAGCTGCACCTTTTTGTTTTACAAGAAATAAAACTGTATCATTATCACAATCCACCTTTATTTCTTTAACCTTTTGTGTATGTCCTGAAGTCGCCCCTTTATGCCATAATTCATTTCTACTTCTACTGAAATAGTGACATTCTCCAGTTTCTAAAGTTTTTCTCATACTTTCTTCATTTATATATGCAAGCATTAAGACTTCATTGTTTCTATAGTCTTGTACTACTGCTGGTATAAGACCATTTCCTTTTTTAAAGTCTAAATTCTTTAATATCTTCTCTATATCCATAGCCCTTCTCCTATAATCTAACCTTTATTTCTTTTTCCTTTAGATATGTCTTTACTTCTTTTACAGTAAGCTCTCCATAATGAAAAAGAGAGGCTGCAAGTGCTGCGTCGCTAATATCATCTTTTAATGCATCATAAAAATGTTCTAAGCTTCCACACCCTCCTGAAGCTATAACTGGTACATTTGTATTTTTGCGTACCTCTTTTAACATTTCAATATCAAAGCCTTTTTTAGTTCCATCTGCATCCATTGATGTTAAAAGAATTTCTCCACAGCCTAAGCTTGTTACTTCTTTTACCCATTCTATTAAATCTAATCCTGTATCTACTCTTCCACCATTTATATAAACATTCCAGCCCTTTTTATCTTCTCTAAGCTTTCCATCTATTGCTACAACAATACATTGACTGCCAAATATTTTTGCCCCCTGTCTTATAAGTTCTTTATCTTTTACTGCTGCTGAATTTAAACTTACCTTGTCTGCCCCTGCTCTTAATATTTCTTTTATATCCTCTATGGTTCTTATTCCACCACCAACTGTAAATGGAATAAAAATCTCTTTTGCTACCTTTTCAACAACCTTTCTCATTATTCCTCTATCTTCATAAGAAGCTGTTATATCTAAAAAAACTAATTCATCTGCTCCTTGCTCATTATAAAATTTAGCAAGCTGTGTAGGGTCTCCAACTGTTTTTAACTCTACAAAATTAATTCCTTTTACAACTTCACCATTTTTAACATCTAAGCAAGGTATTATTCTTTTTGTATGCATTTTCTTCTCTCCTTACTTTTTTGCTATTTTTATTGCTTCTTCTAAAGATAATTTTTTTGCATACAAAGCTTTTCCTGTTATTGCACCATATACATTTATCTTTTTAAGCTTTTCTATATCTTCTAAATCTTTAACGCCTCCTGAAGCTGTTATATCAATATTTACTTCTTTAGATAACTTTTCTAACATATCTACATTTGCACCTTCAAGAGTTCCATCCTTTTGAATATCTGTAACTATTATATTTTTAACACCTATCTTTTCTAATTCTTTTGCAAATTCTATATAATGTAATTTACTTTCTTCAAACCATCCATTTCCATAGGCATATCCATTAGTGCAATCAATACCAACTGCAATCTTTTCTCCATATAATGAAACAGCAGTTTTTAATAATTCTTTGTCTTCTATTGCAACAGTTCCAAGTATTACTCTATCTACTCCACCATCTATATATTTTTTTATAGTATCTAAAGTTCTTATTCCTCCACCAATTTGGACCTTTATATTAACTTCTTTTGCAACCTTTAAAACAAGGTCTAAGTTCTTTGGCTTTTTATCTTTAGCTCCATCTAAATCAACTAAATGTATCCAATCTGCTCCAAGCTTTTCAAAGTTTTTTGCAGTTTCTAATACATCCTCTGAAACTATTTCTTTTGTTGAATAATCCCCCTTATATAACCTTACTGGTTTTCCATCTATTATATCTATTGCTGGTAATATAACCATTTCTCTTCACCCCTTCACAAAATTCTCTATAAGTTTAAGTCCAACTTCCCCACTTTTTTCTGGATGAAACTGAGCTCCCATTATATTATTCTTTTTAAATAATCCAGGTATTAAAACACCTTCATAATCAGCTCCTATAACTAAATCATCTTTTTCATAATCCTCTATCATATAAGAGTGAACATAATAAAAGAAACTATTTTCATCTATTCCATCTAACAATCCCGTTTTATTAAATGCTTTACCACTATTCCATCCTATATGTGGTATTCTTCTTCCTTCTTCATTTATTTTTACAACCTTTCCCTTTAATAAACCTAAGCCATCCATCTCTATTCCTTCATAGCCTTTTTGGAATAAAAGTTGCATTCCTAAACAAATTCCTAAAAGTTCTTTTCCTTTTAATGCCTCTATCTTTATAAAATCATCTAATCCTTTTTCTTTTAAATTTATCATTGCATCATTAAAAGCTCCAACCCCTGGTAATATAAGTTTTTCACAACTTCCTAAGCATTCTTTATCATCTGATATAATATATTCAACACACAACTTGTCTAACGCATTTGAAACACTTTTAAGATTACCCATTCCATAATCTATTATCCCTATCATTTTAAATTACCCCTTTTGTACTTTGAACTCTTTCACTTGTCACTTCCTTAGCCTTCTTTAAAGCTCTTCCAAAACCTTTAAATATAGCCTCTATTTTATGATGGTCATTTTTCCCATATATCATATTTATGTGAAGTGTTATTCCACTATTAAAAGCTACTGCTCTAAAAAATTCTTCAACCATTTCTGTTGACATTTCTCCAACCTTTTCTCTATTAAACTCACAATTAAATACTAAAAAAGGTCTTCCACTTATATCTAAAGATACAAGAGCTAAGCTTTCATCCATAGGCATATGCATTGTTCCATATCTTTCAATTCCAACCTTTTCTCCTAAAGCCTCTTTTATGGCATTTCCTAAAGCTATTCCTATATCCTCAACTGTATGATGGTCGCACACACCTATATCTCCCACACATTTAACCTTTAAATCTATTTCACTATGAAAAGAAAAAAGGGTTAGCATATGGTCAAAGAATCCTATACCTGTATTAATCTCATTTTCACCAGTTCCATCTAAATTTACTTCTAAAAATATATCAGTTTCCTTAGTCTTTCTTTTTATATTAGCCTTTCTCATAACTTTGACCATTCCTTTAATATTTTAATTACAGAATCATTTTCTTTCTTGCTTCCTATAGATATCCTAAAGGAATCATCCTTAAAATTTCTTACTACTATCTTTTCTTTTTCAAGCTCTTCTAAAAAGCTTTTATCTCCTCTTCCAAATATAAAATTTGAATCTGATTTATATACCTTTATTCTTTCATTTTTTTCTTCAATTTCTTTAAGCTCTTTAAACACTCTTTCTCTCTCTTTTAAAACTTCTTCAATAAGATTGTTTACTCTATCCTTTTTTGAAATAAGTATTTTCCCAAGACTTTGAGACACTCTATTCACGTTATATGGAACCTTAAAGCTTTGAAGCTTTTCTATTAACTTTTCATTTCCTATCAAAAATCCTAATCTAAGACTTGCCCCTGCAAAAGCTTTTGATAAGGTTCTTGTAACTAATAAATTATCATAAGTATTTATCTTATCTACAACTGACTTTTTATAAAATTCAATATAAGCCTCATCAACTAATACAATTTTATCTTTAAAGCCTTTTATTATTTTTTCAATTTCTAAAGTATCTTTTGCAAAGCCTGTTGGATTATTAGGATTTGAAAAAACTACTAAGTCAACATTTTCAGATTTCCCAAGATTTATAAAGTCTTCTACACTATAGCTTCCATCATCCTTACAATCTAATTTTATTAACTCACCTTCATTTTGAGAAACATAAAAATCATACATAGAAAAGTCAGGATTTAAAGTCAAAACCTTTTTCCCCTTATTTATAAAAGCTGAAACTACTAATGAAATCATTTCATCAGAACCGTGCCCCGCTATTATATTTTCTTTTTTAATTCCTAAATACTCTCCATAAGCTTCTCTTAATTCTGTTGAATCATTTTCTGGATATCTATTAAAGTCTATCTTTAATACTTCTTCTAATATTTCTTCCTTATAATCACCTAAAATATTATAAAAGCATTCATTTCCATTTAAGATGGTACATCCTTCTAAATTTTTCACGCTATATTTCTCTACTTTTTTCATCCTCTAACCTCACCTTCACAGAATTTGCATGTGCATCTAATCCTTCTTTATTTGCAATAGTTATTATTTTTTCTCCATCTTCTAATAAAGCTTCCTTTGTATAATACAAAAATGAAGATTTTTTTATAAAGCTATCTACAGATAATGGTGAGAAGAATCTTGCTGTTCCACTTGTAGGCAACACATGGTTTGTCCCTCCAAAATAATCCCCTACTGGCTCTGGTGAATATTCACCTAAAAATACTGAACCTGCATTTTGAGCCTTATCTAAATATTCCATTGGATTTTCTAAAAGAATTTCTAAATGCTCTGGTGCTACATAATTTGAAAGTTCAAAACATTCATCTATAGTTTCACAAAGAATTATCTTTCCATAATTCTTTAAAGATTCTCTTATTATTTCTTTTCTGCTTAACCCTTCTAATTGTCTTTCTATTTCTTCTACAACTCTTTCTGAAAGTTTTTTTGAAGTCGTTATTAAAACAGATGATGCTAAAACATCATGTTCTGCTTGTGACATTAAGTCAGCTGCTATATATTTAGGATTTGATTTTTCTCCACCTATAACTAAAATTTCACTTGGTCCTGCTATCATATCTATATCAACTTCACCAAATACTTCTTTTTTAGCTAACGCTACATAAGTGTTTCCTGGTCCAACTATCTTATGAACCTTTTTCACCTTTTCTGTTCCAAAAGCTAATGCACCTATTCCTTGCGCTCCTCCAATTTTATATATCTTAGTAGCTCCTGCTAAATCTCCTGCTACTGCTATATATGGATTAATTCCTCCCTCTTTTGTAGGTGGTGTTATCATATATATTTCTTTAACTCCTGCAACTTTAGCAGGAATTATATTCATTAAAACAGACGATGGATAGCTTGCAGTTCCTCCTGGAACATAAACTCCTACCCTTTCTAAAGGCATTACCCTTTGACCTAGAAATACTCCATTTTTTCTTTCTAATATATAACCTTCTTTTTTTTGCAATTTATGATATTCTTCAATATTTTTCTTTGCCTCTTTCATTGCTAAAAGAAATTCTTCTGAAACTTCTTTATAAGCCGCCTCTATCTCACTTTTCTTAACTTCTATTTCTAAAAGTTCCACCTTATCAAATCTTTTTGTATACTCTAATAAAGCCTTATCTCCATTTTCTTTTATATCATTTAATATATTTTTCACTATATTAAGCTTTTCTAAATCATCTGAATCTTTTCTACTTTGTAAAAGCTCTAATACCTTTTCTCTATTTTCTAAAGAATATATAATCCTCTCTATCATTCTTTTATTCCCCTACCTTTATTCCTTTTTTAAGTTCCTTTATAAACTTTCTAATTTCATCACTTTTCATCTTAAAGCTTGCCTTATTCACTATTAACCTAGCACTTATATTACATATACTGTCTAAAACAACTAATCCATTTTCCTTTAAAGTTGTTCCTGTTTCCATAATATCTACAATTCCATCACATAAATCTAATATAGGTGCAAGTTCAACTGAACCTTCTATCTTTATAATTTCAACATCCATGCCACGTTTTTCAAAATATTCTTTTGTTACCTTAGGATATTTCGTTCCAATCTTAACATGTCCTATTTTTTCAAAGAGTTTTTTTTCAGGTAGAGATGCAACTATAAATTTACACTCCCCAAGCTTTAAATCTAAAATTTCAAAATATTCTTTTTCACTTTCTAATAAGGTATCTTTTCCTACTACTCCAATATCAGCTACACCATGTTCAACATAAGTTATTGAATCTGCTGCTTTAACTAGGAAATATTTTATATCTTCCTTTGTATCTGAAAATACAAGCTTTCTTCCTTTATCTTTTAACTCTTCTATTCCATACCCTACATTTTCTAATATTTTTACAGTTTCTTTTTCTAATCTTCCTTTTGTAAGTGCTATATTTATAGTCATATTATTCACCTCTTTCTATTTTAAAATCATTCTTATTTTCTGATTTTTTAAGCTTAACTCTTTCACCTAAGCTTCTAAGCCTTCTAGCCTCTTCCATAGCTTTAATTAAATTTTCACTTCCATAAACTAAAACTACCTCTTTTTCCTTCCTAACTTCTTCCACGTTTTCTGCTACTAAATCCACATTTATTGAAAATCCTATAGCATCTAAATTCTCTTCATTTTCTTTTGTGATTTCATATCTTCCACCACTTAATACTGTGCTACAAGCTCCATCTAAATATCCTTTAAACATAATTCCCATATAATAATTAACTCTTGGAATCATTCCTAAATCAAAGCTTATATTATCTTCATATCCAAGACTTTTTAGTCCTTCATATAACTTCTTCATGTAATTTAAGCTTTCTATTACATTTTCATTTAACTTATATTTTAAAACTTGGTCTAAAACTTCAACATCACCAAAAAGCCATGATAATTCTCTTAGAAGTTCCTTATATTCTTCCTCTATTTGCACACCTTCTAAGACTTCATCTAATGCGATTAAATTTTTATTTTCAATTAAATGTGCAATTACTTTTTCCATATCTTCACTTAAATTTATTTCTTCAAATATACTGTTTATAAAACCTATATGCCCAATTTCTAATTTGAATTTTTTAGAATTAAAGCTTTTTAATCCTTCTATTGCTAAAACTAAAATTTCTAAATCTGAACTAATGCTTTTATCACCAATAAACTCTACTCCACAATCTGTATACTCATTTCTTTTTCCACAGTATCCACCATATACATTAAACACATTTGAGCAATATTTTATTCTTATTGGCATTTCTACATCTCTCATTTTTGTTTTAACAACTCTTCCAATTGGAAGTGTCATATCTGGTCTTAAAACAAGCATCTTACCATTCTTATCTATTGTTTTATATAACATCTCATCCTTAAATCCATCCGCTCTTTTGCAAAATGTTTCATAAAACTCTAATGTTGGCGTAACTACACTGTCATAACCAAAGCTGCTATATATTTTATTTAATTTTTCAGTAACTATCTCTTTTTTTCCACTCTCATTAAATATTAAATCTCTTGTTCCTTCTGGAATTATCCCCTTCATTTTTACACCCCTTTTATACTTTACTACGCTAAATCGATAAATATATTAAATTTATAATACTCTACCATTTTAACCATGTCAATACTTTATTTTCCATATATTAGTATAAAAAAAGAGATTCTCAAAACTTCTAAGCCTTTTTAGGCTTAGTCTTGTAGAATCTCTCTCTTTCTTATCTTTCCGCTAAATCTTTTATTTTTTCTCTAGTTAATCTATATACAGTCCATTCATCCATTGGAACTGCTCCTAAACTCTTATAAAATTCTATAGATGGCTTATTCCAATTTAAACATGTCCACTCCATTCTGTGGCAACCTTTTTCATAAGCTATCTTTCCGATTACCTTAAATATTTCTCTTCCATAACCTCTTTTTCTATACTCTTCTTTTATATAAATATCTTCTAAGTAAAATCCACCTCTTCCTATAAATGTAGAATAATTAAAGAAATATAATACATATCCTATAACTTTTTCATTTACTTCTACTAAAAGAACTTCTGCTTCTTTTTTTAAGAATATAGACTCCTTTATGGATTCCTCAGTTGCTACAACTTGGTCTAACATTTTTTCATAAATTGCTATTTCTTTTATAAGCTCTAAGATAGTCTTCGTATCCTCTATAGTTGCTCTTTTCAATTTCAATTCATCAAATTTTGTAGTTATATACATATAATTCACTCCCTATTTTTCATCTCATCTTCACTCAATTTTTCTTATCCTATGCTTATAAATTTATTCCATTGCAATAAAATCAACTCTATCAACATTATCCATTTTTTGCAAATCTTCTAAAAGATCTGTTACATCAACTTCTAATATAGACATATCTATAGTTAGCGTTAAATTAGCAACTCCATTTATAGGTAATCCTTGATATATTGTAAGAATGTTTCCCCCATTTTTTGAAAGATAATTTAATACTTCACATAAAACACCTTTTCTGTGTTTTACCATCATGTTAAAGGTCATCTTTCTGCCTTCTGCACTTTCTGCAAACTCAAATACATAATCTTTATACTTATAATAAACACTTCTACTTATTCCTACAATTTTAGTTGCTTCAGTTATTTCCCGAACCTTACCTTCTTTTAAAAGCTTTTTAGCTTCTAACACCTTTTCATATACATCTGGTAATGCATTTTTATCTATTACTAGTTTTTTCCACTCCATTGTTTACCACCTTCTATAATACAATTGTACCTCTTGTATCCATGGAAAGCTCTACTACTTCATAGTTCAAATTTTCTCCCTTTAAAAACTCCTTCATTTTTAATGAAATTTCCTTAGTTTCCCTTGCTATAATCATAATAGTAGGCCCTGCTCCACTTAAGTATGAGGCTAATGCCCCATTATTATAAGCTTCTTTCTTAATTAAATCAATTCCTTCTATTAAGCTATTTCTATATGGTTCATGCAGCATATCTTCACATGCTACTTTAAGAACTCTATCATTCCCATTGTTTAAGCCTATAGCAAGTAGTGCTGCTCTTCCAATATTATGCACAGAATCTGCATATGTTAAATTTTTAGGAAGTACTCCCCTTGCTTTTTCTGTTTTTAATTTGAAGTTTGGAACTATAGCTAAAAATTTTAATTTATTCTTATTATTTATTCTTTCATATACAACTTCACCCTTATCAGAAGTTGCTATTATAATGCCACCTAAAAGCGCTGGTGCTACATTATCTGGATGTCCTTCAATTTCTACTGCTAAATTTAAAAGTTCCCTTGTCTCAAGCTTCTTTCTTGATATCATATTTGCACCAAAAAGACCTGCTACTATGCAACTTGAACTACTTCCAAGTCCTCTAGCTATTGGTATGTTTTGCTCTATAAGCTTTATTCTAAGACCACTATATGGATAATGAGTCTTTCTAAACACTTCTAGCATTGCTTTAAATATAATATTATCTTCATTAGAAAATTCTTCTTCAAAACCTTCAAATATTAGACCACTTTTTATTTCTTCAAACTCATATTCATTATATAAATTTAAAGAAACTCCTAAGCAATCAAAACCTGGTCCCATATTTGCTGAGGTTGCTGGTACTTTAACCCTAATCATTATTCCACCCCTAAATATTTTTTAAGCGCCTTTTCCATCTCTGTAACCTTACAAACTGTATTATGCTTCACTTCCATCTTCTCTAAATTCTTTAGATTTTCTGGAATCTCATTTTTACTTTCTTCAAATAATGTTTTCAGTACTTCAAAGTCATTCATAAATTCAACATCTATTCCTAATGAATTGCAGATACTTCTTGGGAATTTAAATGGACTTGCTGTAGAAACTACTAAAGTTTTTGTATTATCTCCAGTTTTTTCTTTATACTTCTTATTTACAACATAAGCTACTGCTGTATGAGTATCCATTAAATATCCTTCTTTTACATATACTTCTTTTATTTCTTTATAAACCTCTTCAGTGTTTGAATATCCACCAAAGAACTCTCCAAGATTTTCTTTCATTTCATCATTTATTTCATAAATGCCTTCCTTACTTAACTTATCCATAAGCTTATTAATTTCCTTAGAATCTCTACCACTCATTTCATATAAAAGTCTTTCTAAATTTGAAGAAAGAAGTATATCCATAGATGGTGATTCTGTTAAAATAAGCTCTCTTCTCTTATCATAAACTCCTGTATTAAAGAAATCTGATAAAACATTATTCTCATTAGATGCACAGATAAATTTATTTATTGGAAGTCCCATTTGCTTTCCATAATATGCAGCTAATATATTTCCAAAGTTTCCTGTTGGAACTGAAACATTTATCTTTTCACCTTCTTTTATTTCTCCACTTTCTACAAGCTTCATATACCCATAGAAGTAATAAACTATCTGAGGAACAAGTCTTCCTATATTTATAGAATTTGCTGATGATAATCTAAACCCTTCTTTTTCAAGCTCTTCTTTTAAATTTTTATCTGCAAAAATTTCCTTAACTCCTGTTTGTGCATTATCAAAGTTTCCTTCAATTGCAACAACATGAACATTAGCCCCTTCTTGGCTAACCATTTGCTTTCTTTGTATTTCACTTACTCCATCCTTTGGATAATATACAACAACCTTAAAGCCCTCAACATCTTTAAAACCTTCTAAAGCTGCTTTTCCTGTATCTCCTGATGTCGCTGTAAGAATAACTACTTCATCATTTATCTCTAAGTTTTTCTTTGCTCTTTTCATAATTTGAGGTAAAAATAATAAGGCTGCATCCTTAAATGCGCAAGTTGGTCCATGATATAATTCTAAAAAATCATTTTTTACCCTTACATCAAACCTTCCTGTATATGCTTCTTTGATTGCTCCTTTTAGCTCTTTTAATTTTATATCAGTGAAAAATTTCCCTATTATAAAATAAGCTAACTCCTCATAACTAGCCCCTTTTTTACTTATTGCTTCTTCATAAATATTAGGAAAGCTATCTGGAACAAAAAGACCCCCATCTTTTGCAATACCTTTAATTATTGCATTAGAACTTTTTATTCCACGCTCTCCACCTCTTGTACTCTTGAAATTCATATGGACACCCCCCAATCATAAATGACTCTTTATTCACTGAAGTTTTTAAAAATATCTTCCAATAAATTTACATTTATGTTTTATATACCCATATTATCACTCATATTTTTTTTATACAAATGTCCTTAATATATATACATATATTCTTCTTTTGTCTTTTAAATACTATAATAAGCTCATTACAAGAGCACCTTTTATAGATACATTATTTTCTTTTGCAAAATCCTTTGCATCTTCAAGCTTAACTTTTATAACTTCAATTTCTTCATCTTCTTCAATATTAGATGTATCAATTTCACCTTCAACAATCATTTTTATAATTCCAGTAGTTTCATCAGTCATTCCTACTGATGTGTAGCTTGGCTTTACTAAAACCTCATAACTTACACAAGTTAATCCTGTTTCTTCAAATAATTCTCTTTTTCCTGCTTCTATCATATCTTCCCCTGGATCTATTATTCCTGCTGGAAGCTCATATAAAAAATCATCTATTGCAGGTCTATATTGTTTTAATAAAACAAGTTCCCCATCTCTTGTTATTGGAATTATCATAACCCCATCTGCTTTTACCTCATTTTTATTTAAACAAGCTAAATCTTCTTTTTCTCTTCTACTAGCTACAAAGTATTCTTTTATATTTTCATTTTTATTTCTTAAAGTTAACTTATACATATTTAAATATTTATTATTTGTTTGCTTTTCAATGTTTAATAATTTCATTTTAAAATCTCCTTTTAAATCAAGTAATCTACTTAATTTTTTATTTATAATATTTTTACATATTTAATTATATACGTACTTTTTATGTATATCATCCTTTTAGTCATTATTTTCTCCTTTTTTTTACTTATAGATATATTTTTAACAATCTTTTTCTTGAATCTATTTATTTTCTATTGTAAAATATCTCTGTCGGTATTCTATCATAGAAACTGAACGCAAATTACAAAATATTATTGTGTTTGCCGAATTATATCCTTACACAAGGAATAAGAACGGAGGAATTTTTAAAAATGAAAAAATCAAAAAAATATCTAAGCAATCGTCAACTAGTTATGGTTGGTATGCTTTCAGGTATCACTATGTTTATGGGGCTTACAGGACTTGGATTTATTCCACTTCCAACAATGAAAGCTACTATTATGGGTGTTCCAGTTATTATTGGTGCTCTTGTTGAAGGACCTTTAGTTGGTGCTTTAGTTGGACTAGTATTCGGACTATTTTCAATGTATCAAGCAATTGCTACACCTGTTTTACTATCACCACTTTTCTTAAACCCAATCACATCACTTGTACCTAGAATACTTATCGGTATTGTTGCTTATTATGTGTACAAGGCTTTAAGAAAAAAAATCAAACGTGATAGTATCGCTATTGGAATATCTGCTGTTATTGGTTCTTTAGTTAATACAGTTGGTGTACTTGGTCTTATTTATATCTTATCATTACACCAGTATGCAGAATTATTAGGAATTTCAGCTCATGCAGTTGGAGGTGCTTTAGCCGTTATAGCTGCCACAAATGGGATTCCAGAAGCAATAGTATGTACACTTATAACTATTCCAGTTGTTTTAACTATGAATAAAATTAAAAAAAGAAAATAATTTAGTGCTTTTGCACAATTAATTAGAGAGGAGCTGTTTTTAGCAGTTCCTTCTTTTATATATGGAGGTAAAATTATGAGAGAAATTAAATTTGTTGATATTGATGGTATTAAGCTTGGTCATGCTGAAAATAAAGAAGGTTTTACAGGTTGTTCTGTTGTTATTTGCACTGAAGGTGCAATAGGTGGTGTTGATGTTCGTGGTGGTGCACCTGGAACTCGTGAAACTGACCTTTTAAATCCATCAGAACTTGTAGATAAGGTTCATGGAATTATTTTAGCAGGTGGAAGTGCCTTTGGTTTAGATGCCTCTAGTGGAGTTATGGAATATCTTGAAGGGAAAGATGTTGGCTTTGATGTTCAGGTCGCTAAAGTTCCAATAGTATGTTCTGCTGTTCTTTTTGATTTAGCCTTTGGTAACCCTAAAATAAGACCTGATAAAGCTCTTGGCTATGAGGCTTGTATTAATTCTGAAACTTATAGTGAAGATATTAATGGAAATATTGGGGCAGGATATGGAGCAACTGTAGGTAAGCTTTTAGGACCTGAGTTTTGTATGAAAGGTGGACTTGGAACTTATGCAATAGAGCTTCCAAACGGTCTTCAAGTTGGAGCAATAGTTGCAGTTAACTGCTTAGGTGATGTAGTTGACCCTACAAACAATATGAATATTATAGCTGGTGCTTATAATAAAGAAACTAAAGAATTTTTAAACAGTGAGTCTATTCTTCTAGATTCCACAACTAATCCAAAAGATCCATTCAAAGGAAATACAACTATAGGAATTATAGTTACAAATGCTAAGTTTAATAAAGCACAAGCAAAAAAAGTTTCCTCAATGGCTCATAACGGATTTGCAAGAACTATGAAACCTGCTCACACCATGTTTGATGGAGATACAATCTTTACTATGGCAACTAATAAAATAGATGCTGATGTATCGACAGTTGGGATGATAGCTAGTAACGTTATGGAAAAAGCAGTTTTAAATGCTGTAAAAAAAGCTACTGAATTAAATAATGTTCCCTCTTTGAATGAAATCTAATTTTTGAGATGCTTTAATGCATCTCTTTTTTATAGACTATTTGTTAATTTATGGTATAATATTGGTATTTATTGTATTTAGGAGGTGTTTTTTTGAAAAATTTCAAATTAGATAAATCAAAGTTACTTTTATATACTTATGTTATCTTTTTATGTTTTTTTCTTTTTAATATAAAGACTGTTTTAAGTTTTCTTTCTGGTAGTATGCAGATATTAAGTCCTTTTATTTTAGCTTTTGGTATCGCTTTTATTTTAAATATACCAATGACTTTAATTGAAAATACTTTGCTTTCTTCTAGAACTTTTGATTCAAATCTTCATATTAAAAGAACTATTTCTATTATTTTAACTTTCTCTTTAATAATTTTGATTTTTTCTGCTTTACTGTTCTTTATTATTCCAGAACTTATAAGCAGTGTTAAATCTTTAAGCTCAAATATTCCTAGTTATCTTCAAAGTTTTGAGAAGTTTCTTCAAGGGATAATTGGTAATACATCTACTTTTGATGCTATTTGGCAGGAGGTTTTAAATACTTGGAAGGAGCTACTTTCTTTTGCTAGTAAGTTTTTTGGCTTTGCGTTTGGTCATGTTATAGATTTTACTATTAACTTTACCTCTAGCCTTGTTAATTTTGTTTTAGCTGTAGTTTTTTCTATTTATATGCTTTCTAATAAAGAGGTTTTACTTAGACACGTAGATAAAATTATAACAGCTTATACCTCATCTAAAATAAAGGAAAAAATTTATTATGTTGGCAGAACCTCTAATAAAATTTTCTCTAAGTTTATTGCAGGTCAATGTTTAGAAGCAGTTATTATAGGTGTTCTTTGTCTTATTGGTATGCTTATTTTAAGAATTCCTTATGCACTACTTATAAGTACCATAATTGGATTTACAAGTATAGTTCCTATATTTGGTGCTTTTATTGGTACTGTTCCTGCATTATTTTTAATTCTTATCATTAGTCCTATGAAGGCACTTATATTTTTGATATTTATAATTGTTCTTCAACAAATTGAAGGCGATTTTATTTATCCTAAGGTTGTTGGTTCCTCTGTTGGACTTTCACCAATTTGGGTTATGCTTTCAATGCTTATTGGTGGCAGTGCTTTTGGATTCCTTGGTCTTTTAATTGGAATTCCAACCTTTGCAGTTTTTTATAAACTTTTTACTGAAGCTACAAATAAAAGACTTATAAAGAAAAGGCGCCAACTTTCTAATTCCTCCTCATAATTTAAATATAGAAGTTCAGTCGAATTAATCTATTCGTCTGGACTTTTTTATATTATTTAACCTTTTGTACAAAATCTAGAAATAACTGTTTAAAAGGTCTCCTTGCTCTTTAATATCTCATCTTTATGTATAATTAATTAATTTTTTACATTTTGTTAATTCACATTTTGTTTTAATATGTTACAATTTAAAAATATTATATATGAGGAGGAGTTTTATGTCGCATAGCAATCATAAAAATAAACTTACGTTAATATCACTTATTTTAATGATATTTACTTCCGTTTTTGGATTTACTAACATAGCAAGAGCCTTTTTACTTATGGGGTATGGAGCTATACCATTTTACATAATTTCTGCTATCACATTCTTTATACCATATGCATTTATGCTTTCAGAATTTGGTGCAGCTTTTAGAAAAGAACGTGGTGGTATTTATTCTTGGATGGATAAATCAGTTGGACCTAAGTATGCATTTATAGTTACATTTATGTGGTATACATCTTACTTAATTTGGATGGTATCTACATCATCTTCAATTTGGGTTCCATTATCGAATTTATTCTTCGGACAAGATACTACATCTACATGGACAATTCTTGGTCTTGGACCTGCTAAAACTATGGCACTTTTAGGAATTTTCTTAATTATCGTAGTTACATTTGCAGCTTCTAAGGGATTAGACAGCATTAAAAAGATAACATCAATTGGTGGTACTTTTGTTGCTTTAGCTAATATCGTACTTTTAGTTGGAGCCTTTGTAGTATTAATTGCAAGTGGATTTAAAGTGGCTGAACCAATCACTGCAAGTGCATTTTTCTCATCACCTAACCCATCTTATCAAAGCCCTATTGGTCTTCTAGGATTTATGGTGTTTGCAGTATTTGCATACGGTGGTCTTGAGTCTATTGGAGGATTAGTTGACCAAACTGAAAATCCTGAAAAAACTTTCCCAAGAGGAATAAAAATAGGTGCTATTATTATTGCTATTGGGTATTCACTTGGAATACT
>NZ_JBOFRG010000354.1:0-2496 GCF_051650885.1 Clostridium sp. | reverse complement strand
GTTGCAACTATTGATAAAGAAAGTGGTGGGCTTGTAAAATCAGTGGATAAGGCATATGCAAAAGTGGGAGATACGGTAACTTATACTGTTAATTTAAGAAATACAGGAAATGTAAACGCAAATGATGTAACTCTTACTGATATAATTCCAAATGATACAAGCTTCGTTTTAGGTTCAGTTACTGTAAATGGAACACCATTCTCCTCAGTAAATCCGCAAAATGGAGTACCAATTGGAACTATTGCACCAAATGGAACTAGTGTTGTTACCTTTAAAGTAACAATTTTGAAAATACCAAATCCAAATCCAATTCCAAATAAAGCTACTGTAAATTATAGTTATACAGTAGACCCAAGTAATCCTAATAGTGTAAATAAGACTAATGAAAGTAATACTGTTACAACTGCTGTTAATCAAGGTATTGTTGACCCTGCAACTGGTGGACTTATTAAGGAAACAGATAAAGAGTTTGCATCTGTTGGAGATACAATAACTTACACTATTAAAATGAAAAATACTGGAAATATTAAAGTTGATAATGTTATTTTTAAAGATACTGTTCCAAATGGAACAAGCTTTATTCCAAATACGTTTACTATTGATGGAGGTATTATTCCAAATGCAAATCCACAAGTTGGAGTAAATGTTGGAAGTATTAATCCTAATGACACAAAAGTTATAACTTTTAAGGTTCTCGTAACAACTATTCCAATTCCAAATCCAATTAAGAATAGTGGAACAATAAATTATGAATTTGTAGTCAATCCAGTTACAGGAGAAAAAGGTCCAGGATCTGGAAACACAAATGAAGTAACGACAAAGGTAAATGAAGCAAGTATTGACCCTACAAAGGGAGATTTAGTAAAAAGCCGTGATAAGGAATTTGCAGCTATTGGTGAGGAAATAACTTATACTGTAAGAATAAGAAATTCTGGAAATATTGATGCTGAAAATGTTGTGTTTTATGATACTATTCCAAATGGAACTAGCTTTGTAAGCAATTCTGTCGTTGTAGATGGTGCATCGAAGGCGAATCAAAGTCCAGGAAGTGGTGTATCAATTGGTACAATTAGACCAAATCAAACAGTTGTAGTTGTATTTAGGGTAGTTGTTACAGAAATGCCAAGTCCAAATCCAATTCCAAATCAAGGAATGGTTGACTATAGATATTTAGTAGATCCACTTACTAGTAAGTATAAAGAGGACAAAGCTATTACAAATACAGTTTACACTAAGGTTAATGAAGCAATTTTAAAACCTGATGTTGGTGGCATTGAAAAAACTACTGATAAGGATTTTGCAAAAGTTTCTGATGTAATAACTTACACTGTTACTCTTAGAAATAGAGGAAATGTAAATGCTAATAATGTAATTTTAATAGATACAATTCCAAATGGAACTGAATTTGTAGATAACTCTGTTCTTATAAATGGTGTAGTAAGTACAGGAACTAATCCTCAAAAAGGAATTCCAGTTGGAGTTATTGAACCAAATGGTGCAGTTCAAGTTCAGTTTAAAGTAAAGGTAGTTTCTGTCCCAAATCCAAATCCAATTCCAAATAAAGGTGAGGTTACCTTTAGCTATACTGCTAATCCTAATAATCCAAATGGTGAAAAAGGACGTGAAACATCTAATACTACAACAACTAAAGTAAATTCTGCAAATATTGGTAAGGAAGATGGTGGACTTGTAAAAGCTGTTGATAAAGCTTTTGCAGATGTAGGTGAAATTTTAACTTATACGATCAATCTTAGAAATACTGGAAATGTAAATGCAGAAAATGTTGTAATGAGAGATACAGTTCCAGGTGGAACTTCATTTATTCCAGGTTCTGTTACTGTAAATGGTCAAAATATAAGTGGTGCAAATCCTGAAAATGGAATCCAAGTTGGAACTATAGCACCAAGTGGAAATGTTAGAATTAGCTATAAAGTTAAAATTGTTGAAATGCCAAATCCAAATCCAATTCCAAATACAGCAAATGTTAGTTATAGCTTTATTGTAAATCCACAAGCACCAGTACAAACAAATGTAACTAATACTAGTAATGAAGTATTAACTAAAGTAAATTCACCAAATATAAATCCTGATAATGGAAGTGTTACAAAGGCAGTTGATAAAGGTTATGCAAAAGTAGGGGAAGAATTAACGTATACAATTTCTGTAACTAACAAAGGTAATGTTGTAGCTACAAATGTTGTTATTCATGATACTATTCCTGAAGGAACTAGCTTTATAAATAACTCTGTTACTGTAAATGGAGCTAATCAAGTTGGAGCTGATCCAAGCCTTGGTGTTAATGTTTCAGATATTTTACCTGGAAATACAGTTGTTTTAACTTATAAAGTTACTGTAATTACTATTCCAAAGGTAAATCCAATTCCAAATAAGGGAGCCGTTTCATATTCATTTACAAAAGACCCTAATAGACCAAATGGAGAGCGTGTTGAAGTTTTAACTAATGAGGTTTTAACTAAAGTAAATTCTGCAAGTATA
>NZ_JBOFRG010000353.1:0-4475 GCF_051650885.1 Clostridium sp. | reverse complement strand
ATCAACCCTTCTAAATATTATGAGTGGTCTTTTAGAAACTTCATCAGGCGAAATTTTTTTAAAAGGACAACCTCTAAAAAATGATTTAAATACTGTGGGATATATGTTTCAAAAAGATCATTTATTTCCTTGGACATCTGTTTATAATAATATTACACTCGGGTTAAAAATTCGTAAAATACTATTCAAAGATAATTTAAAGTATGTAGATTCTTTAATGCAAAAATATGATTTAGAGCAATTTAAAAATCATATGCCAAATGAATTATCTGGCGGAATGAGACAACGTGTTTCTTTGATTAGAACTCTTTCTTTAAACCCTCAGATTCTTTTTTTAGATGAGCCTTTTTCTGCTCTTGATTATCAAACACGATTAAATGTTTCTAATGATATTCATCATATTATAAAAAGTGAGAAAAAAACAGCCATTATGGTTACTCATGATATAAGTGAAGCCATATCATTATCAGATAGAATTATTATTTTAAGTAAACGACCTTCAATTATAAAAGAAATAGTTAATATCTCTTTCCCTGAAGATCTTACTCCTTTTGCTCGTAGAAACTCTGAAGAATTCAAAAATTACTTCAACTATATTTGGACCAAAATGGAGGATTAAGTATGACTAAAGAACACGAAGAATATTTACGTAAAATTAAAAAAGATAATATAAAAATCATATTTTTCAGAGTTTTATTATTCTTAAGTTTCATCTTTCTTTGGGAGGCACTAACTAAACTACAAATCTTAGATCCATTTTTAACTTCCTCTCCCTCTAGAATAATAAATTCCTTTAAAGAATTTATTCAAAATGGAACTTTATTTACTCATATAGGAATAACCTTATACGAAACAGTTCTAGGCTTTACACTAGGAACAATTTTAGGTTTTTTAATTGCATTACTTCTTTGGCTTTGCCCTAGGCTTTCTAAAGTATTAGATCCTTATCTTGTAGTATTAAATGCTCTTCCTAAAGTTGCCTTAGCTCCTATCATTTTATTTTGGGTAGGCAATGGTACATGGGCAATTATAACTATGGCTCTTTTAATCTCTCTAGTAACTACAATTTTAAATATCTTAACTAGTTTTAATGAGATTGATAAGGAAAAACTTTTACTTATGAAAACACTTCGTGCCTCAAAATTTCAAATTGTTCGCTATTTAATTCTTCCAGCTTCTGTTCCCTCTTTAATTTCAACTTTAAAAATTAATGTTGGACTTTCATGGGTTGGTGTTATTATGGGCGAGTTCTTAGTTGCACGTGAAGGATTAGGCTTTTTAATCGTCTATGGTGGTCAAATTTCACAACTCGACATGGTTATGATGAGTATTGTTATTTTGTCTATAATAGCATTTTTAATGTATAAGATAATCAACATTTTCGAGAGATATTTTATGAATAAACGGTAAATTATTTTTTATTTGCAAATCCCTTCTTAAGCCTTTAATTATGGGGATTTGCATATTTATTACATTTGTATATATCGTTTTCATAGTTTTTGCTCTTATTCTTGTCATTTTTATGTTATTTACTTAATTTTCTTTAAGTGATAAAGTATTAATGAAATTATAGAGAAGAAGGAGGAACTGTCAAGTGAAACTGTTTAGAGAAGCTTTAATAATCTTAATTATTTACATTATTGGTGAAGTAATTTCAGGTTTAACTCATATTCCAGTTCCAGGAAACATTGTTGCGATGATTATTTTATTTATTGCACTATGTCTAAAAATTGTCAAAGTAGAACAAATTGATACTATAAGTAACTTTTTCTTAGATCACTTAGCTTTTTTCTTTTTACCAGCAGGAGTTGCTGTAATGAATTCCTTTGGTTTAATCAAAGCTAATATTGTTCAAATTTTGATAGTTTGTTTAGTTACAACTGCAATTACTATGACAATAACTGGCCTAGCTGTTCAAGCTATCGCAAACAAAATGGAAAAAAAGAAAAATTTAAAAGAAACTAATTAGGGATATAAAAAGGAAGTGTATTACATATGTCAACCCTATCACATATAATTATATATAATGATTTATTTGGTATTGTTTTGTCGCTTATAGCTTATGAAATAGGTATACTTTTATATAGAAAAACAAACTTACCTATATTCAATCCACTATTAATTGCTATTATTTTAGTTATAGGATTTTTATTAATATTCCACATAAGCTTTAAAACATATGATGAAGGAGCACAATTTATTAACCTTTTCTTAGCTCCATCTACAGTAGTATTAGCCGTACCTCTTTACAAGCAAATTGATAGATTAAAAGAAAATCTAGTTCCAATAATAGTTGGAATAATTTGTGGAAGTGGTGGTGGAATAATCTCAATATTATTATTATCACACTTTGTAGGATTAGATAAACAAATGCTTGCCTCATTAATGGCAAAATCAGTAACTACTCCTATTGCAATATCAGTAACTGCTGAATTACACGGTATAATTCCTGTAACTGTTCTTGCTGTTATTACAACTGGTATAATAGGTGCAGTAATTCATCCTATTATTACAAAAGTATTTAAAATTAAAAATAGAATTGCTGTAGGACTTTCACTTGGTACATCTGCTCACGCAATTGGTACTACAAAAGCCTTAGAAATTGGTGAAACTGAAGGAGCTATGAGTTCTCTTGCAATTGGTGTTAATGGTATTATAACTGTTGTTCTTGCACCAATTATATTCTCAATTGGAATGGCAATTTTTGCAATGATTTAATTTTAAAGCCCTATTAATAAAATGCATATCATTTTATTAATAGGGCTTTTCTTTATTTATTAAAAATCTCTTCTACATGACCTTTAACTTTAACTTTTCTATATATATCTTTTATTTTTCCTTCTTCATCTATTATGAACGTACTTCTTTCAATTCCAAATACCTTTTTACCAAACATATTTTTCTCTTTCATTACTCCATAAAGATTACAAATTTCCTGACTTTCATCTGAAATTAAAAGAAATGGTAATTCATACTTTTCTATAAATCTATTATGTGACTTTATAGTATCTCTTGAAACTCCTATTATAACTGTGTTTTTATCTATAAACTTTTCATTATATTCCTTAAAATCTCTAGCTTCAATTGTACATCCTGGCGTATTGTCTTTTGGATAAAAATATAATATTACATTCTTTCCTCTATAATCACTTAAACTATGTTCTTTTTCATCTGAACCTATACCTTTAAAATCTGGTGCTAAATTTCCAATTTCTAATATATTATTTTCCATAATTCTATCTCCTTTTAAACTATATTTACTTAATAATAATTATTATATAGCATATTGTTCCATTTATCAACTTAAAACTTTTCGCTTTCTAAAAAAGATATCACAAGCAGTACTTATGATATCCAAATCTATTCTTATATTCTATATAAACTCAATTTTCCAATTAAAATATCCTGTTTCTTTATTTAATTCATATCTAAAATATGCACTAAATGTATTACCTTTTTTACTTTTTAAATTTCTAAATCCAACTTTTCCATTCTTTAAAAGTAACTCTATCATTTCCTTTGATACTGTTTTTCCAAAAGAAGAAATATATTTATCATCTTTCCAAATTGTATATTTACATCCATTTTTCCAGTTTGAACATCCAAAGCCTTTCTCTCCTTCTATAACAGGATTTCCACATACAGGACAGTTTCCTATAGCCTCTTGACCTTCCTCAAGCTTTACTTTTATATTTTTTAATATTGATGTATCATTTTTTATTTTATTTACTCCATCAATAGTAAATTCTTTTATAAGATTTAAAAAGTCACTCTTTTTAAATTTTCCTTTTTCTATATCTGAAAGTGTTTGTTCAAGTCTTCCTGTGTATTCAAGGTCTAGAAGTTCTTTAACTGGGAATATTTCAACCATTGTTTTTCCAAGACTCGTACAAGTAAGACTTTTTCCTTTAGTTTCTATATATCCAACATCTTTAAGCTTCTTTATAGTTTCTGCACGTGTTGCAGGAGTTCCTATACTGAATCCACTTAATATAGATGCCATCATTTCTTCACTGTTATTTTCTTCTTTAGACTCATCCTCACCTTCATCTTTATTATCTTTTTTAAGATTCTTCCCACAGGTTTCCATAAGTCTTAAAAGAGTTTTTTCAGTATGCTTTTTAGGTGGTTTCTTAGTTACTGATGAAACTTTACTACTAGCTACATCTACAATTTCATTTTCTTGTACATTTGGAAGTATTGTATCTTTACTTTCTATTTTTTCAACTAATCTCCATCCTTCAACTAATTGAATTTTCCCTTTAGATACAAACTCTCCTTTAGCTTCTTCACATTCAACCTTAGTAACTATTTTACTTTCTTCATATTCAGCTATAGGCATAAACTGCATTATAAATCTATTTTTAACTGCATTATAAACTATCTTTTCATCTGCACTTAAACCATTAGGCTTCATATAAGTTGGAACTATGGCACTATGGCTTTCTACCTTTTTATTATCAAATATTCTTTTA
>NZ_JBOFRG010000352.1:0-1337 GCF_051650885.1 Clostridium sp. | reverse complement strand
GTACACTCCTTCCCATTCCGAACAGGAAAGTTAAGCTCTATAACGCCGATGGTACTGCACGGGAGACTGTGTGGGAGAGTAGGAAGTTGCCAAGTGAAAACAAAGAGAAAAGTCAGTAGTTAATTCTACTGGCTTTTTTTGTACACAAAATTAAGCAATATCAATACTTGAGGTGAGGTTAAGAATAAAACATAGTACTACGAATTAGGTATGGGGATGATGACTTTTTTATATACAAAACTATTATTTACAATATAGAGAATGAATTATTTGAAGGTATAGTAGATTTTCGATTAAATATTATTAAAAATCTGTATTTACAAAAGTATATTTGATAATATGTTAATAATAAAACTAAAAGGAAGGTAAGAAGGATGAACTTAATTAACAATATTATAGAACATAATAAAAAATTTGTTGAACAAAAAGAGTATGAAGAATATATATCTACAAAAACACCAAATAAAAAAGCTGTTATATTATCTTGTATGGATACAAGATTAACAGAATTATTACCTAAGGCTATGAATATAAAAAATGGAGATGCTAAAATTATAAAAAATGCAGGAGCTATAATAGCCCATCCTTTTGGAAGTATTATAAGAAGCATTTTAGTAGCAGTATATGAATTTGATGCAGAAGATATAATTGTAGTTGGACACTATGGGTGTGGGATGTGTAACTTGAATACTGATAAAATGATAGAAAAAATAAAAGAGAGAGAAATAAAAGAAGAAACATTAGAAGTTCTTAATAATGCAGGAGTAGATATAAAAAAATGGTTAGAAGGATTTTCTTCAGTTGAAGAATCGGTAGAAAATAGCGTAAAATGCATAAAGAATCATCCTTTAATGCCTAAAGGGGTACGAGTTCATGGACTAATAATAGATCCTAAAACAGGAAAGTTAGATGTTGTAATAGATGGAAATCTAGAAAAATAAAAGAAAACTCAACCTAGTGTATCATTAGATGGATATATAAGAAAGTAAGAGAAAAATATAGAAAAATGGGTTTAATATTATTTAATCAGAGTATTTATTAAAATATTGGGATAAATAAATGATATTATAAGTGAGTCGCTTGAAGCAAAACAAGTTTTTGAACGAGAGACTCACTAAAAGAAATTTGAAAATATATTAAAAAATATGTTGACAGAAAATTATTTGAGTGATATACTAAACAAGTCGTCAAAAGCGACTGAACAAAAATGGTCTTTGAAAATTGAACAGAATAATATATAAACAAACTTAAACCAGCAATTCTTTTATTAGTAAGTTTTATGAGCAATTTAAGATTAAACTTTTTATTGAGAGTTTGATCCTGGCTCAGGACGAACG
>NZ_JBOFRG010000351.1:0-4441 GCF_051650885.1 Clostridium sp. | reverse complement strand
AATACCAATCCGGATAAATTGAACTCTATCCTGTGTCTGGATAGAGAGAAAAGGCAATGTGTAAGGTCTTCAGAAATCCTCAATTAATTTTAGTAACCATCGAGTGTGTGATCCCGAGTTCTAAAGACATTAGTAAGCCCTCTAAAAAACTGACCAAAAGGCAATTAATTAGATCGAAATTGAATTAATTAATTTCGAGAGCTTTGCAAAATTTTCAAAGATGTCGAAGAACCAAAAAGTCGTTGGTCAGCAGCTGACTACACGACATGCCTCCCCCGTTTAAAAGGTTTTATGCGTTTGATGTTTACACGCATATTCTTTTTTCCGCAGCGGACTATGACAAAGTTTCTCTTATTTGACGTTTTTAGAATCGTAAAGGGACCTTCCCACCTGGCGTCGAGTTTTCCGCCCATGGGTGATCTAATAAGTACAAGCTGCTTCAAACGGTAAAGCTTGTTCCGTCTAAATCGATTCCGAAGTTCTAAGTCCTTTTCCGCTAATTCTTTTTTCCTCCTTCTAATTTGATGATAGTTAATCTTTCCTTGTACAAAAGGATTCATGGGATGCTTTTCATAAATTAATTGGTAAGGCGTTGTACCTAGAGTGGAATGATAGGAGTTACACATCGCATTTTCAATCAGTTTTAGCGATTTTAAAATAGGTAAGTTATGTAGACACCTAAGACCATTTCCAATTACTTGGTTTGCTCTTTCAACCACACTATTTCCTGTGGGGTTATAAGCACTGCTTGTTTCGTGACAAACATTATAGCGTTTTAGAAAAGCCCTAAACTCGTCGGATGTAAATTGTCGTCCTTGGTCAGAAAGTAAACTTTTAGGCACGCCGTATTCCTGAATCCACTTTGTTTTAATTGCTCCTATCACCTTTCGAGAGGTGATTTGTTTTAAAGGTATGATTCTTATCCATTTTGAGAAAATGTCTATAATTACAAGTAGGTGTAATTTGAAAGGTATTCTCGGTTCGGTATCTACCGATCGTTCGAAAGGTCCGAGCAGATCGATTGCGATTTTCTCAAAAGGCTTATCAGCTGTAATGAAACCTCTTAATTTACCGTGCTTCGCTGAAGTTTGCTTATTTTTCTGGCAAACCTCACAGTGTGTTGAGATCTTACTCACTTTTCGAAATAAGTTGTGAATGTAGAAAGCGTCTTTGATGGTGTTGTAGAATCTGTGTAGGCCGGGATGCGCTAAAAGGCCGTGAATGTGAGAAAGAAAGGCTCTTTCATTTGTTTCGGGCACTATAATTCTGTTTCTCTGATCTGTTAAAACGCTTGTACCGTGAAAGTTCTTAGGTATTGTTTCCGAAATCGGAACGCCCTGAATGTGCTTTCTTTGACTATTTGGTTGATAATCCTTGTAGATGATGTCTGTAACATAGTTAGAATTTAGATTTTCTGTCCTTGCTGAAGTTAGGAGGCACCTAGATAAAAGGTCGGCTCCTATGTTCTCCTCCCCCTTAATATAACTTAATTGTACCCCAAATTCGTCTAGTAAAATCTTCCATCTTTGTGCCCTGTTGGTGAGACATTGAGTAATGTAGGTCAAGTTGTTGTGGTCGGTTCTCACAGTTATTTTTGCCCCTAGAACGATGGGTCTGAAATGTTGTAAGGCTTTAACCACTGCAAGAAGCTCCTTCTCTGTGGTAGTATAATTTTTTTCAGCTTGATAGAGTTTCTTACTGTAGAGGCCTATGATTCGTCCTTTCTGCTCTAAAACTGCGCCTAGGCCCTCATCACTGGCATCTGTAAGTAATGTGAAAGGTTCGGCTATGTCTGGATGATGCAATAGAGCGTTGTTTTTAATTTCATGAGTTATATTTTCCAGGCATTTTGTGTCCTCGTTGGTCCAAGAAAACTTAACATTTTCTTTGAGTTTGTTTGTAAGAGTAATAATTTTCCTGCTGAGATCTGGGATATGCTCACGAAACCAGTTTATTATTCCAAGGATTCGCATGATCTGTTTCTTTGTTTTAGGAACACCGAAATTCTCGAGCGTAACAGCCGCTGATGGATCAGCTCTAATTCCGTCCTTATTTATTATTTTCCCTAAATACTTAACTTCAGTTTTTACAAAAGATGATTTATCGAAATTGACTGACACGTCATTTTCCTTGCATCTTTTTAGCACTTTCATGATATGTTCTTCATGATCAAAATATGTCTTTGAAAAGATAAGAATGTCATCAACGAAGACCTTTACAAATGGCATGTCTTGAAACATATCCGTCATTACCTTTTGGAACTCGCGTGGTGCATTACACAATCCAAAAGGCATTCTCAGAAACTCATATTGGCCAAATGGCAAGACAAAAGAGGTTTTGTGTGTTTCCTCTTTCTTTATGGGTATTTGGTAATAACCCATGTTGAGGTCCAATTGAGAAAAGAAAATAGCTCCTTTAAGATTTATCATAGAATACTGTATATTTGGAAACGGATATCCTAGTTTAACTGTCTTGCTGTTGAGTTCTCTGTAATCGACGACAAGCCTTATGTCTCCATTTTTCTTCTTAATAGGGAAGGCAGGAGAAGAGTAAGTACTCGCGTTCTTCCTTATGACGCCTAGTTTTAGAAGTCGATTAATTTCTTCATGGACTTTAGGAAGCAAAGCTATTGGAACTGGGTAAGGTTTTTTGTGTACTGGGATACTTGAAACCAGTGGGATTGTCATTTCGTGTGTTTTTATATGACCAAGAGTTGGATTGTTTCTTTTAAAATCTCGCAAAAAACTCTGTAACTTTGAGGATGGTGGGTAAATTAAATCAGATTTAATTTCGAGTTGTTGATCTGGTGTAGAGTGGACCGTTTTATCAGACTGAGTGACAAATATTTTCCTATTAGCACAATCGATTTGAAATTGATGTTTTTTAAGAAAATTTAGACCAAGAACTCCAGAGTAAGGAAGTGAAGGTAAAACGTGAAACTCCTCCGAAAATAACTTATTTTGTCCTTTAATTCCAAAGTTTAGTAGAAGCTTTTTGGTTATTGTAGTTCTATCTCCGTTGGCTAGTTCAATAGTTTTCCTTATCGGTATGGTCTTTGAGATGATCGTTGAAGCGATTTCATCCGATATGTAATTTTCTTCAGCGCCAGTGTCCACGATGAAGTCGTATCTCTGATTCTGTATTTCAGCTGTGCAAGAAATATGTTGATTGATCCTTTGGGGTTTTATAATTAGATTTTTCCCATTTCGTGAGGGTTTTCTTGTTAAATCATTCTTAGCTCTGCATTCCGAGGTGTTGTGGAAATTACTCTTGTGATACGAGCAGTATTTTTCGCTTGTAGTAGCCGGTGTTGATTTTCGCGTATGGTGCGGGGAATTGGAAGTAAACTGATACAAACTTTCCATTGATGAAGCCTGGTCGAGTATTTCTTTTACCTCAGCGAGGGTTGTTGCTTTGTTAAAAATTAGCATCTCCTTTTCGCGGTGAGTCAAAGTGGATATAACTTTGTCGAAGATATCCCTTTCTGGTACCTTATCCTCTTTGTTTTTACAACAAAGATCGGCTCGGGTCTTCAAGTCTTGTAAGTGATTTATAAAGTTGCTCACGGTTAAGAATTTTTGCCTACTAGCCGTCGTGATTAGGTTTCGATACATGTGGTAATCTTGTGGAGAAAACACATGTTCGCAAAGTGCATCTAGTTTAGTGTCTAGAGTTCTTTTTTCGCTTATGGCATCTTTGTAGCGGTCACTTATGAGCAAATCAATAACTTTGTTGCTTCTATCCGTTGTCCAATTATTGAGCACGGCTAACTTGCGAACAGATTGTGTCCAGCTTAGAACATCTTGAATGTTATGGTCTGTGAAGATAAAAATGGTTTTTTGGGGAGCTTCGATGCCTGAGTCTTCACCGAGATTGATGGAGAATTTGACGGCCTCATATGTTTGCTCCGTGTGGCGCGCTGACTCTGGTTGCAGGAGATATCGGGGTCCTTTCAGAGTGAATGTCGTGCGCGTGCTAGTAGCGTTCTGCGACGCTGATATCAGCATGTCATGTTTTGTTAAATTCGAATTAATAAAAGAAGAAACCATTAACACTTTTATTCGTGGGGTTGTAAATATTTTCGCATTTATATTTTCCATGAGAGAAATGGAGGGAAAAATACCAATCCGGATAAATTGAACTCTATCCTGTGTCTGGATAGAGAGAAAAGGCAATGTGTAAGGTCTTCAGAAATCCTCAATTAATTTTAGTAACCATCGAGTGTGTGATCCCGAGTTCTAAAGACACTAGTAAGCCCTCTAAAAAAACTGACCAAAAGACAATTAATTAGATCGAAACTGATTTAATTAATTTCGAGAGCTTTGCAAAATTTTCAAAGATGTCGAAGAACCAAAAAGTCGTTAGTCAACAGCTGACTACACGACAGCAATAATACACAACGCGAAAAGGAGACAACCAGAAGTTTAATTATAAGGGAGCA